>DASVHD010000001.1 GCA_036382775.1 bacterium
GACACTGATGACGCCTACTGCCGTGTGCATAACCTTACAGGCAAGAAATCCGCAAATTGCGGCCAGCCGGCACTGCCGGCATCAGCAGGCCCGTGGGTAAGGATGGACGGGTTTCCATTCGGCGGACCGATCGATAATATCCTGTCGCCTAACGGTATTGTCTATGTGTTAACGTTCAGGACATCGTTCATAGAAATAATGGTCACGACATCGTTCAATCGCAACTCTGAAACTGTCTGATCTTGCGATGCCGTGACAAGTTCCAACGATCATCGCAGTTGATATTTGTATTCTTGAACCTGGATCGTGTCCAGGAAAAGTTTTAACTTTTGTTCTTTGACATCGACAGTAGCCACAATATATTCGTACTGGGTCTGCGGTGGGACTCGGAACATTTCGCCGAAGATGTTCAGCCTGCAGTCGCTTCGGATAAATCGCACAAGGTGATAACAACCTTCCTCCGGCTTATCCAAAGGGTGCCTTGGGGTATCGCTCTTGCTCGGGAAGATCAACTTCGTTCCCATAGCGGCCAATGCCTTGAGCGGGGTTTTCCCCTTGATCTTGCTGTAGCGATAGGTGCTGTTGTGCCTGTGCTCAAATGCCAGCGATTCTTGCTTGAGCTGCGGCATCGATGACATGATTACCTTGTCGAGAAACTTCTGCTGGTAATGGTCATTAAACTTCTCGACGACTCCATTCCACCAGGGTTCCGATGGCGGAATGAACCAGAGTTTAACACCGTAAGCCAGGCAAAGGCGAATGAGCGGTCCCATTCCTCGCGGATGGGTCTGGCTTCCGTAAAAGGACATCTCGTTGTCAACTTGAACGTTCTCCGGAATGCCCATACGCAGCCAAACCGCATAAACAGCGTCTAAAACGCTTTGCGCTGCACGGGAGGGCATCGGCTCTATCCCGCACCGGTTGATTGCGGTATCGACGGCATGCAGGCTGTAAAACTTGATCGGGCCAGTAAGATAGCAAGGGCCGACCATATCAACCTGATGGGTCTGATTAGGCAAGAGCGACGGAAGCTCGGGATATTTTTTGCCCTTGGGCGTATACCGCCCAGTTCGCCGGTGAGTCAATTCACGACGCTGGAGGATACGGCCGATCGTGCTGAGAGAGGGAACCGGCTGGATCTCCATGTCGACCAGCTCCCATTGGATGGCCTGATTTCCACAGAAGAGATCATTGTTGTACAGGTTCAACCGAACCATTTCCACGATCTTTTCGATCTCAGCAGGAGTGCGGTAGGGACTGGAAAGCGGTCGCCGAGATTGGTCTTCAAACCACGCTGGATCATCCGGAGTATGCCGTGATACCCATTTGTACAGCCACCGAGTTGTTTTGCCCAGTGAGGCGCAGATACTCTCCGGATCTTCTCCGGCGAAGTACCGCTCCACTGCTGTTGCCCGTTGCTTCAAAATCTTCTTTTTCATGAACACCTCCTTGAAAGATTAGGTGTCCATGATAAAGCAGGCTGTGGCTACTCGATTGTCAAAGAGCGTTTGTGAACGATGTCCTGAATGCTAATTTTGTGAACGATGTCCTGAACGTTGTCATATAATAATTAAAAAAGCGGTTATAGAAATCATGCTGAAAAAGAATTCAATATACAGTCATTCAAAATCAGAGCCGCCAACGCGCTTTTTTTCGGTTTCCTTAATATATACTAGACTTTAGACTTTCAATATTCTCACGAGAAGGATTTTATTTAAAAAATATTCATAAAAACGTAAAAAGCACTTGACATAGCGACCAAAGTC
>DASVHD010000002.1 GCA_036382775.1 bacterium
AGGAGATCATCCAGAATGAGACCAGCGAGGTTCTGGAGATCGAACCGCAGGGGAAAGACCTTGCCCAGCGCGTTTTTTGGACGATCATGCTGGGCGATTTTTTAAGCTATCACCTGGCAGTAAAAACGGGCATCGATCCAATGCCCGTCAAACGCATAGAATACCTGAAAAAACGCCTGTCGGCTGAATGACAACGCCAGCCGACCACCCTCTTCTAATCCCGCCTCATGACGGGTATCGCAATCTCAGATCATACCAGATGGCTGAGATCGTTTTTGATGCCACGGTCGCGTTCTGCGACCGCTTTATCGACCGCCGGTCCCGCATCCATGACCAGATTGTACAGGCAGCGAGAAACGGCAAGCAGAACATCGCCGAAGGCAGTACGGCTTCTGGTACTTCGAAAAAAACTGAACTCAAGTTGATCGGGATCGCGCGGGCGAGCCTGGAGGAATTGCTGAATGATTATCAGGATTTTCTGCGGCAACGAAATTTAGAACTTTGGACTAAAGATCACGTTAAGGCAACGGAAATTCGCGCCCTTGCGCAAAAAAAAGATAGGTCCTATAGGACTTATAAGACCTATATGTCCTTTAAAAAATCTATCTTACCTTAACAGCTTTTTGAACGATCTTGTTGTCGATCTGAATGAAGTAGACGCCGGGCTTGAGCTGGTCGGGCGTCACCACTTGGCCCATGATGTCGAAGACCTTGCATATTTTGTCCTTTGGTAAGTACACAGGTCCACTAATGATAGTAGCATTTTGATCATCGTGCATAACAAAACTGAGATTACTTTCTTTAATTCCGTGTACGTTCCATTGGCATCGGTCTTTATAAGATAAACATCGCCATTACCAGCACCATAAGACTCGGTTGCTCCTGCGATAACATAACAACCATCAATGGTGCGATTAACAGAATGACCATGATCATTCGAGCCGTCACCAAAAGTTCTGGTCCAAACCGTATCCCCGAAGGAATCGGTTTTCAGCAACCAGACATCACAGTTGCCCGCACCACTTGTTGCGTAATTTACCATTTAAAGATCATAGTCAATATTTATTTTTTGTCAATGATACGCCATTGGACTGTTATTCCCTCTTATTTTATCTGTCTTTCGGCACACCCACCGGTATGATGTAAAGAGGATCTTCATAATCTTTTAGCTTCAAAATTTCCTTCAACCTACTATCCTTAAAAGCGCCGACCGGAACCGAGCCCAGGCCGAGCGCAGCCGCTTCAAGGTGGATGTTTTGAGCGCAGTGACCGACTTCATTGCCGATATACCGGAATCCCCGTTCGCCGTAGCGCTGCGTTGTCCGTTCCGGCACCGCCGTGATGATTATCACCGCTCCCGCGTCGGCAATGAACATCTGGCTCGATGCCGCTTCTGCGATTTTCTTTCTCAAATCAAAAGCGATCTCCTTTTTCAAGGTGTGTTTTTCAACCGTATAGCGGAACACGCCTTCCTTGACGGCAACCAAAATCTCCAGTGGGTAAGTCGCGCCGGCGCTGGGTGTTGCTCTGAACCCTGCTGCCGTGTCCGTGATGCCCTGCGCTGCCCAGAGAATGTTGGACAACTGCTGACCGGTCAGCGCCTTGGGCAGGAAAGTTCTTACCGAACGGCGCGTCTGAATACACTCTTCGATCGATTTATTAGTGAACACCGGCGATGGCAAAATCATTGCGGAATCCTCCTTCATCTGGCTGACAAAGAAAAAAATTAGTGAAAAGATCATGCGCCTCCTTATGTTATCTTAAATTATAAAATAGTACTGTTACTACGGTCAACCCAATATCTTTTTCATCGCCCTTGCCGTGTTGCAGTGGATCTCGACCGTGTCGTTTAAATCCTCGGCATACCCGCCGCCCAGGACCGCGGCGACCGGAATGCCGTTCTCGCGCGCCCGCCCGACCACCATTTCGTCGCGTTTGATCAGGCCTGCGATCGTCAGCTTGAGGTTGCCGAGCTGGTCGAACATGTAAGGATCGGCGCCGGCCAGGTAAATGATAAGTTCCGGCTTGAATTCCTTGATGACCGTCGTAAGCGCGCCGTCCAGATCTTTTAGGTATTCATCGTCACCGGTGTTGAAATCAAGCCCGATATCGAGGTTTGACCTTTCCTTTTTCGGGTAGAGGTGCTCCTGGTGTATGGAAAATGTGAAGACCCGATCTTCGTGCTCGAAAAATTTCGCGGTTCCGTTGCCCTGATGAAGGTCGCAATCGACGACCGCGATCTTTTTTACTCCGTTTTCCAGCATGCGCACCGCGGCGTAGCAGATGTCGTTCAGATAGCAGAACCCTTCGGCGTGGTCGGGAAAAGCGTGATGGAAACCGCCGCCGATGTGGTAGCAGCCCCCGCAGTCCATGGCCGCCTGCGCGGCCTGGTAAGAGCCGTCGCAGCAAAGCATCTGGGCTTCGATAATGACCTGTGTTACCGGCATTTCCGACGGGAACGTGCGGATCGTGGTCCGGAGATGCACGAGATCGTCAAGGTACTCGCGCGCGACGATCCTCAGCAGGTCCTTTTTGTCCGGCATTGCCGGCGCCACGACGTTATTCGCGGTAATGATCTTCTCGGCTGCCAGCCGGTCGTGGATCAACCGGTATTTGTTGGTCGGAAAAACGTGGTCCCCGATTTCGGCGTTATAAAGGTTTGAATATACAAATTTCGTTTCAAGCCTCAAGGCCGCATGAACGTACGAACACGTCGCGGACATAGTTGTTCATGCGCCGCAGTCTTTCAATAAGCTGCCTTGTCACGTATTTGTAAAACCCAATGCCGATATTGGGGAAACTTTTGCAGAGGTCATCGAATGCCTTTTTATCGATCACGCCGACGGTCGTTCTTTTCATGCAACGCGCCGTTGCCGAACGAGGGCTGGGATTGAGGAAAGCAAACTCGCCGAATATCTCGCTGAGTTTGACCGGGTAGATCGTCGTTTCACCGAGCTGCGGTGCCAGTTTTATCTGAAGGTCGACCGCTCCCTTCAGCAGGATATACAGTTCGGTAGACTCGTCTCCCTGGTTGAAGATGATGTCGCCATCTTCAAAATCCTTTTCGATGACTAATTTGGCAAGCTCCTCCCATTCAAAATCCTTAAGCTCGCCGAACATCTTGAGTTCTTTTACGCAGTTCTGGTCCATGCGTAATCATACCGAGATTGCTGTTTTTGTCAATGCCTACCGGGCTTGACAAAAATTAGTATCGGGTTATAATTACCGGCGTGTTCAAATTGTAAAAGGAGGAGTGATGGGAAAAGTCATACTAAAGGTATTGACGGCTATTTGTATTCTTTTTATCCTGCCAGTCATGCTCAATGGCGCCAAGGTAGGCGTCCTGCGCTTTAAAGGTATAAATGTCATAAATGAAACTGCCAGCGCGGTGTCGGAGCTTTTGGTCAGCGAACTGGCAACTTACGGTCACCAAGTTCTTAACCCGGACGCCCTTGACGCGGCGGTCGGCGAGAAAATAAGCTGTTATGAGGCCACCTGCGCGGCCGAGGCCGGGTTCAAGGCAAAGGTGGAGCGCATGATATTCGGATCGATCTCGAAATTCGGCGAGAAATATGTGGTCCAGGTGACCGTGGTCAGCGTCGCGACCAGCGAGGTTCTGTGGACCGGGAGCGCGTCGTCGAAGACCGCCGAGGACATGGACACGGTGATCAAGCGGATCGCCAAGGCAATTGCCGAGGGCAAAAAAGTGGATGAGGGAGCCGAAGTCGGGATGATCACCGAACAGGAGATCACGACCGAATCCAGGAGAAAAGAAGGATTCTACTCGACGGGCGGCGGCTTCATTTTCGGATTTCCTATGGGCGGCTATGCCGGAGCAAACTCGCTGATGGGTTTTGCCTGGCTTAACTGCTTTGAGACCAAGAACTTCATGATCCAGGTCAATATGCCCTATCTATGGTCCTTGGGCGCTCAAGCCATCGGGTCAGGAACAGAGCCTTCAGTCCTGGATTACGGTTTGCTGGATTTCGAATTCGACTACCTTTTTTCAAAAAGCGACATCGCGCCGTATGCCGGCGGCGGACTTGGAATGCATATGTTGATATTGAGCAGATCGGGTTTTAATACTGAAACGAACTTTGGGATGGTATTCAGCGGCGGCGGCGGCTTGATATTCATGAGAACATATGACTTTCACGTTATAATTAATGCCGGATACTCGGTGAACATCGCCGATCTGCCCAGCTATGAAATACCCCATCACGGATTCAAGATCGGCCTGGGGGTCGTATATCGTCCAAGAGGCGGCTGTGGCGGCGGCGGTTTTGGCGGTGGCGGCTGCGGTCGCGGGTGCATGTAATGAGTTGATCCGGGAACGGTTTTTTAAGCACAGGCCCCTGGGTAATATCAGGGGCTTGTCTTTTTGCCCTAAATATATATAATGAACTATGATTAAAAAAGTCATTAAACGCGACGGATCGATCGTTGATTTTGACGCCAGCAAGGTCTACCGCGCCATCGAAAAATCCCTGGCGGCAACCGATGAGGACACGAGCCTGGCCAAGGCTATCGGCGACCAGGTCATCGCGGAATTAGAGAAAAAATTCGGCAGTCTCAAACCGAACGTCGAGGATATCCAGGACATCGTGGAAAAGCTCCTCATTGACAATGGCAAATATGATACGGCAAGGGCTTTCATCATCTACCGCCAGACCCGGACCGAGATCAGGAATACCAAGGAAATACTGGGCATCAAGGACAGCCTGAAGCTGTCCTTGAACGGACTGCGCATACTCAAGGAAAGGTACTTGATGCGTGACGAAACCGGCAAGATCATCGAGAGCCCGGCTGATCTGATCAAGCGCGTTGCCCAGACCATCGCGGCGGTCGACAGCAACTATGGCGGCAGCCCCGAGCGGACCGAGGAGGAATTCTATCAACTCATGTCGAACATGGAGTTCTTGCCGAACTCGCCCACGCTTATGAACGCCGGGACCGCGCTGGGGCAGCTTTCCGCCTGCTTTGTCCTCCCGGTCGAAGATTCGCTGGTCAGCATGTTCGACACGCTCAAATACACGGCGTTGATCCATCAGTCCGGCGGCGGCACGGGATTTTCCTTTTCGCGGATCCGGCCTAAGGGCGACGTGGTCAAGTCGACCATGGGCGTCGCGTCCGGACCGCTTTCCTTCATGCGCATCTTTGACCGGGCGACGGAAATAATCAAACAGGGGGGCAAGCGCCGGGGCGCCAACATGGGTATCCTGCGCATTGACCATCCCGACATCATCGAGTTCATCAGGGCGAAGGAGCACGAGGGCGAGCTTGAGAATTTCAACCTGTCGGTGGCGATCACCGATGATTTCATCAGCAAGGTGATCAATAACCAGGGTTATAACCTGATCAATCCGCGGACCGGCAAGGCGGTCAAGAGCCTGAACGCCCGCGATACTTTCGACATGCTCGTCATGAATGCCTGGAAGAACGGCGATCCCGGCATGATCTTCATTGACGAGATCAACCGGACCAATCCCACGCCTGACATCGGCGAGATCGAGAGCACTAATCCATGCGGCGAAGTGCCACTCCTGCCATATGAATCATGCAACCTCGGATCCGTCAACCTGGCGCGGATGTTCACCGGCGGCAAGTTCGATTACAGCAAGCTTGCCTCGGCAGTGCGGATCAGCATCCATTTTCTCGATAATGTCATCGATGCCAACCATTACCCGCTTCCCGAGATCGACAAACTCACCAGGGGTAACCGCAAGATCGGCCTGGGGGTCATGGGTTTTGCCGATTGCCTGATCAAAAACGGGATACCGTACGATTCCGAGGAAGCGCTGAATTTCGCCGAAGAGCTGATGCATGCCATCAGGGAGGAAGCGCGCAAGGCCTCCCGGACACTGGCTGAACAGCGGGGTTCTTTCCCGAACATCGAGCGTTCGATATACCGGGCCATGGGTCCTCTGAGGAACGCCACGCAAACCTCGATCGCGCCTACCGGTACGATCAGCACCATCGCCGACACATCGTCGGGCATTGAGCCCTTATTCTCGATTGGCTACCTGCGTAATGCGCTGGACACAACACTGCTGGTCGTGAACCCCATATTCGAGGAGATCGCCCGGGCAAAAGGATTCTACTCGTCATCGCTGATCGCCGATATCGTCAATACCGGTTCGCTCAAGAAGATCGCCAAGATACCGGATGACGTCAAGAGATTGTTCCCGATCGCCCATGAGATCATGCCCGACTTCCATCTTAAGATGCAAGCGGTTTTCCAGAAATACGTTGATAACAGCGTGAGCAAGACCATCAATATCCCCGAGGACGCTACCATGGACCAGACCCGGTCGGCTTTTTTGCTCGCACACAAGCTTAAATGCAAAGGTATAACGATCTACCGGTATGGCAGCAAGAAAGTACAGGCCCTGGAGTTCGGGTCGGCCAACGCGGGTAACGTAATGCAGATGAAGTCGCTGTGCAGCAGCACCGGCATCTGCGACCTGTGAACGTTGGCCGGTGAAAGGGAATACCTGAGCCGCTCATGACCTGGCTGACTACCAAAAGGATCAGCGTCTTTACCAATGTTCCGTATGCCGGGAACCCCGCATGGATCATCCTCGGGGCCGACGCGGCTACTGAAGAGGGTAAGCTGATCCGGTTGGCGCGCGAACTCAACCCGCTATCCGACACGACCTTCATTTTCCCAGGACATGACGAAGCTGATATGCACCTGCGTTTTTTCTCGCAGTCCGAAGAGATCAGGTTCTCGGGCCACGGGACGATCGCGGCCTATATCGCGCTTGAGCACGAAGGGGCGCTAAAGCTGACCGAGCCGATCACCTCCCTGAAACAGAAAACCCAGGCCGGCATTCAGCCGATCGAACTGAGGGTCGAGAATAAGAAAATAACACGCATCACCGTATCGTTGCCCGCGCCGCGGGTGATCAGCATGCAGCTTGAGATCAAGACGATCTCGAATTTTCTCGGCATCCCGCCGGTCGATATCACGGAAACATCCATGCCCGTGAAAGCGGTGGAATCCGGTCTGGTCGAGATCGCGGTTCCCGTTCGATCGATCCGGACGCTGCTGGAGATGGAACCGAATTACCAGCTCATGAAGAATTATTGCGAGCGTTTTGGGATCACCGGGATCCTGGCTTTTTCAATGGAAACGCGTGAAAAAGGCTCCAATGTTCATATGAGGCATTTTGCGCCGGCCGTGGGCATCAACGAGGACCCGGCGTCAGGCGGAGCGGCCGCGTGCCTGGGTTATTACCTGGTCGAGGCCGGGATCATCCCGGCTGAGGAGATGACCCGCGTCGTGGTGGAACAGGGATATTCCATGCAGAGGCCCGGCATTATCTACGTGCACGTATATACGGTAAAGAAAGAGATCATGCACGTTTCGTTCGGAGGCCAGGGGATCATTACGTTCGAAGGTAAGATAATGCTGCCGTGAGAAGGCGTTTATTATTTGTAATTATGTAATTGGGTAGTTAGTAATTAAAAGATTTCAAAAATTTGTTTTTTATTTATCCGTTAATAACATAATTACATGGTTACATAATAACATTATTATGAAATATCCTGACACGTTTCTTCCCCTCACCTTCTCTTCTCAGCATGCTTTCATTTTTTTCAATGCGCTTCGGCCCAGTTCTTGCCGGTCCCGATCGTGACCGACACCGGGACGATCAAGCTAAGCGCGTGTTCCATCGCTTCTTTTATCAGTTCCACAACTTCCTTGATTTTTGAATCCTCGATCTCAAAAAGCAATTCGTCGTGGATAGAAAGCAGCAAACCCTGTTTTAAACCGATCCGCGTCAGTTTCTTTTCGGCCTCGATCATGGCGAGTTTGATCAGGTCGGCGGCGCTGCCCTGGATCGGCGCGTTGATGGCGATCCGCTTTGCGGTTTCTTTGACGTTGTGGATCGGCGAAAGGATCTCGGGAAGGGGACGGCGCCTGCCCAGAATGGTCTGGGTGTAACCCTTTTCTTCCGCGAAACGCAGCGCTTCTGCGCGCCAGGCATCGACGCCTGAATAGAGAGCGTAATACGACTGGATGAACTGCACCGCTTCCTCTTTTGGTATGTCCAGGCTCTGAGCGAGCCCATAATCGCTCATTCCGTAGATCAAACCATAGTTGACGACCTTGGCCATGCGGCGTTGTTTTCCGTCCACCTTGTCCTCCGGAATGTTGTAAACAAGCGACGCGGTGTGGTTGTGGATATCCTTTCCATCGGCAAACGCCTTGATAAGGTTTTTGTCCTTGGTCATGTGGGCGAGGATACGCAGTTCAACCTGGGAATAATCAGCGGAGATAAAACTGTAACCGTCTTCGGCGATGAAGCCTTTTCTGATTTTCTTGCCCAGCTCGCTGCGGATGGGGATGTTCTGGATATTGGGATTGAGCGAGGACAGCCGGCCGGTCGAAGTGCCGGTTTGGTCAAAGGTCGTATGGATGCGGCCGTCCCGGGCGAACTCGACCAGCGGTATTATGTAGGTCGTATTGATCTTGGTAAGCTCGCGGTACTTCAGAATCTCCCCGGGCAATTCATGCTTGAGGCTAAGTTGCTTGAGGACCTCGACATCGGTCGAGAAATGGCTTTTGCCGCGTTTGACCGGCGGCAGTTTCAGGTCCTCGAACAGGACCTGCGAGAGCTGCTTGGGCGAATTTATATTGAAATTCCTGCCGGCAAGCGAGAAGATCGTCTTTTCCGATTCACCGAGCTTTTTTTCCGTTTCGTGCCGGAGTTCCTTGAAATACGGGATGTCGATCTTGATCCCGCGCTTCTCCATGGCGGCAAGCACGAAGATAAGCGGTTCTTCAAGATCGAAGTACAGGTCGCGCATGCTCAGATCTTCCAGTTCCTTCGCGAGGATGGGATACAGCTCGTAACTGGTCTGCGCGGAGCGGGCCGGCGACGCGTCGCGGTACTCGTTCAAATATTTCAGCCCGAGGTCATCCACGGTATATGACGAGCGGTTGGGGTCGAGGAGCCACGCCCCGATCGCGACGTCAAAAACGGGTGAACTGAGCGGGCAGTGGTTCATGAACTCCTTGAGGTCGCCGCCCGCTTTTATTACGCGGGGCTCGTTTGTTATCGGGACGGCCTCAGCTCTGGCCATGCGGTGGACACTGTCTTTCTCCATGCACACGTAGACCGTGTCCTGCTCAATGCCGATACCGATATGGATCTGTTTTTCCAACTCCACCTTAGAGACGACGGTATCGATGACCGACACATCAGCGGCGTTGAAATGGCCGAGCTGTTTGATGTAGGAATGGAACTCAAGGTCGGTCAATACCGGTATCAAACTTTTAAGATCAGGTGCTTTTATTTTAATATCTTCCAAAGCGATCTGTATCGGTACATCGCAATCCAACTGGACAAGGCTTTTGGAAAGCATGACCTCATCCTTGTGTTCAACGAGACGCTTGTCTTTCTGCACTGCTTCTTCGATCGTCAGGTATTTTTTGAGTATCTCCAGGGCTCTTTGCGGGCCGATCCCGTCTACACCCGGTATGTTATCGATACTGTCGCCGGTCAGAGAGAGGTAATCCGCGATCCGCTCGGGTCCGACTCCGTATTTTTCAATGACTTTTTCGGTATCCATGATCAAATCGCGGTACGCATCGTAAATGAAAACCGAGCGGTCGACCAGCTGCAACAGGTCCTTGTCAGAAGTCACGATGTAGACATCGCCGGAAGTCTTTAATTTTTTCGCCAGCGTCGCGAGCACGTCGTCTGCTTCGTAACCAAGGATCTCGTATTGCTTCATCCCCAGCAAAACCGTGATCTCTTTTACCTTGGCGACCTGGAAAGGAATGTCCTGGGGTGGAGGAGGTCGGGTCGCCTTGTATTCCTTGAATATTTTATCCCGGAACGTTTCGCCCGGCGGGTCGAACACCAGGACGATGTAATCGGTCACGAACCGGGTTTTGATCTTGTCCAGCGTGTTTAAGAATCCGTAAATGCCGGAAGTCACTTCGCCTTTTGAATTTTTCAGCGGGTTCTTGATGAACGCGAAATAGGAGCGGAATATTATCGAATGGCTGTCGACGAGTACGAATTTTTTCGCCATGGAGAAGTATATTCAATTGTATGCTTATGGCAAGGAGTAATTGAAATTTTTATCTCATGCCACTTGGATTTTGCTGAAATACCATCGTTTTGTGGGTGCGGGCTATGGAAATGACAGAGTACCAACAAAGGTGTTGACTTTTCATGGCAATTGCATATAATTATCGCTATGAAAACAAAGGTTTTAAAGAATAACGAGGTCAAGCGCGCATGGTACATTGTCGACGCCAAGGACCGGATACTGGGCCGGATGGCGACAAGGATCGCAAAAATTCTCATCGGCAAGAACAAACCAGATTATTCGCCGCAGGTCGATTGCGGCGATTATGTGGTCGTGCTCAATGCCGGGCAGTTCAAGGTCACCGGAAAGAAAATTACCGACAAGATCTATTATCATCATACTATGTATCCCGGCGGTCTTAAAGCCCAGAGTTTACAGTCGCTGCTGGAAAAAAATCCGAGAAAAGCGGTATATCATGCGGTCAGCGGCATGCTGCCCAAGAACCGTCTGCGGAAACTGCGTCTATGTCGTCTTAAGATCTATCTTGCGGCTGAACATCCCCATGGTGTTCAGAAACCAGAACTGATCGACGTGTAAGGAGGAAATCAGATGGCTGAAATGGTCACTGGCTCAAGAAAAAGAGCGACAGCTAAAGTTATGCTTACCACGGGTACTGGGATCATAAAGGTCAATGGCAAGGAAGCGCTTAAGTACTTCTGCCGGCAGGACCTGGTCGATATCATCAACCTTCCTCTGGTAACAGCGGGAGTAAAGGGGAACTTCGATATCAACGCGCGCGTGCTGGGCGGCGGCATTGCCGGTCAGGCCGGGGCGCTGAGCTTGGGGATCGCCAAGGCTTTGGTCAAAATCAACGCCGATCTGCGTCCCCCGCTCAAGAGCGCCGGTTTGATGAGGCGCGACCCGCGCGAGAAAGAGCGGATGAAATACGGCCTGGCCAAGCGAAGAAAGCGGTTCCAGTTCTCGAAACGTTAGAAAAAACGAATCATGCGAACGGTGCGAATAAAAAACAAATGGAACGAATGACAGCGAATTGTGCGAATACAGAACGAATACCGACATTCGGTATATTCGCTGCCATTCGTTTAATTCGCTGTTTGTTCGCAGTTTAAGGAGGCCTATTTGGAATTGACAAGCGTGGAAAATCTCATTAGTACGGGAATCCATTTCGGGCACCGCACGAAACGCTGGAATCCGAAAATGAGAAAATACATTTTCGGCAAGCGTAACGGCGTCCATATCATTGATGTGCGTCAGACCCTCGAAGCCCTGAAACGCGCTTATGAAGTGGTCGTCCGGGTCGCGGAACAGGGCAAGGGCATCCTGTTCGTCGGCACGAAGAAACAGGCCAAGGACGTTATCCGGGAAGAAGCCAGCCGGGGCAAGATCTTTTTCATCGTGGAACGGTGGCTGGGCGGATTACTGACCAATTATGACGTGCTCAACCAGCGGATCCACCGTCTGAGAGAATTGGAACACATGAAAGAGGACGGACGGTGGGCACTCCTGCCCAAAAAGGAACTTTCGCGGATGGAACGCGAATACAGCCATTTGTTCAAGAATTTTGAAGGCATAAAAGACATGGACCGCCTGCCGGGCCTGGTTTTTATCGTCGATATCAACAAAGATTCCACGGCTTTGCGAGAAGCCAACCGCGTCAATATCCCGGTGGTCGCGATCGTCGATACGAACGTCGATCCGACCGACGTGACCTATCCGGTGCCGGGGAATGACGACTCCATCAGGGCAATCAGTGCAGTTGTCCGGATCATGACCGATGCGGTGCTCGAAGGAAGAAAGGGTTTTGAAACGGAAGAAAAGGAGGCGTATGGATCTGGAGATGGTCAGAGAACTTAGAGAACGGACCGGCGCCGGGATCGTCGACTGCAAGAACGCACTGATGGAGACCAACGGTAACATTGAGCAAGCGGTTGATGTTTTAAGAAAAAAGGGTTTGGCGCAGGCAGCAAAGAAAGTAGGCCGCGTCGCCAAAGAGGGTATCATCGACGCTTACATCCATCCGGGTGACCGTCTGGGCGTGCTCGTCGAAGTGAATTGTGAAACCGATTTTGTCGCAAGGACCCAGGAATTCAGAAGATTCGTCCGGGATATTGCCCTGCACATTGCAGCCAGCGAGCCCATGGTCGTGAGCCGCGAAGAATTGACCCAGGAAGTCATTGAACGCGAGAAGGAGATCTACCGGAGCATGGTTCAGGATATGAAAAAGCCTCCGGAGATCGTGGAGAAGATAATCCTGGGGAAATTGGAAAAGTTCTATGGCGACGTATGCCTGGTCGAACAGCCATTTGTCAAGATACCGGAAAAAACGGTGGGAGATTATTTAAAAGAGCATATCGCCAAGTTCGGCGAGAATATCGTTATCCGGCGTTTTACCCGTTTCCGGCTCGGTGAGTAAAGATCCGGACCACACTCAATTTGCCTTATCCATACACATAGACAAAGGATACAATACGGGAGGGGCGAGCGATGAAACGTCGCCGTAGCTATCGAAGGATCGTGTTGAAACTTTCGGGCGAACTAATGGGCCTGGGAACCGAATCCTTCAACTTCAAGATCATCAACCATATCGTCCGGCAGGTCGGCGCGGTTGTAAAGAAAGGCGTCAGGGTCGCTCTGGTTGTCGGCGGGGGCAATATTATCCGGGGCAAAACCAGTCATGAGATCGACCGGATCGACGCCGATATATGCGGCATGATGGCGACCGTGGTCAACGGCATGGTCCTGCATTCGCTGTTCAAAAAACAGCGGATCAAAAGCGTGCTGCGCAGCGCGATCGAGATCCCGGGGATCGCCCCCCGGGTCAACCGTTCCGAGGATAAGGATCTTTATGAATCGGGCGTGGTTATCATTTATGTCGCCGGCACCGGCAATCCGCTTTTCACGACCGATACATCGGCGGCATTGCGCGCAGCCGAGCTAGACGCGGATGTTTTAATAAAAGGCACCAAGGTCAGAGGCATTTTTTCCGACGACCCGGAAAAGAACAACCGGGCGCGGTTCTATGAGCGTGTGACCCATGCCGAAGCTATCGAGAAAAGACTGAAGGTCATGGATGCGGCAGCGTTCACGATCTGTCATGAAACGAACATGCCGATCTACGTGTTTGACTTCATGAAGTACCCGTTGAGCCGGGTCGTGGCCGGGGATAAAGTCGGCACGTTGGTCACAAACGGAGGATGACATGAGCCAGAAGATCAAAGACGACACCAAGGTCAAGATGGAAAAATCCATCGTTCTTTTGACCCAGGAATTGTCAAAGGTAAGGACCGGCCGGGCGTCACCGGCTCTGCTCGATGACGTCAAGGTCGATTATTACGGCAGCATTTTGCCATTGAACCAGGTCGCCAGCATCAGCATTCCAGAGCCCCGCCTGATCGTCATTCAGCCGTGGGACAAACAGGCGCTGGGCGCTATCGAGAAGGCGATCCACAAGGCAAGCATCGGCTTGACGCCCAATAACGATGGCAATGTGATCCGTCTTGCACTGCCCGCGCTGACGACTGAACGCCGCGATGAACTCGTAAAACTGTCGCAGAAACTCGCTGAAGAATGCCGCATCGCGGTCCGCAATATCAGGCGCGACGCCAACAACGAGATCAAGAAGGAAGAGAAAGATAAGAAGATCACCGAGGATGAATCGTTCAAGACCCAGGAAGCAATTCAGAAAATGACCGACGAATACATCAAGAAGATCGACGACATCTTGAAGAAGAAAGAGAAGGATATTCGTGAAACATAAGCTAAACTTTCGCTTAAAGTATATGTCTAAAAAGAAGGAGTGATACGATGGCTAAGTTCTGGGATGATTTTTCGAAGTGGCTGGATGATGCTTCCCGGGTGATAAGCAAGGAAGCCGGCGATCTGACGCTGAAGGGTAAGCTCAAACTTGAACTTTTTGAGTTGCAACGCAACCTGAAGGAAGAATTCCACGCGCTGGGAAAGCTGACGTACGACCAGTTCTTCATCAGAAAGAGTGAGGACTGGCAGCACAACAAGAAGGTAACCACGATCATCAGAAAGATCAGGAGTTTGACAAGACAGCTGAAAATAAAAGAAGCCGGATATAAAAAAATAGGAAAATAAACCCAGTGCCGTAGCGGCCGGGGTATCCTGGTTGCGGTCACTTTATTTTTTAGTCTCGGGGAAAGATGTACCTGAGGAGGTTTGACATGGAAGGCAAATTATCGCTTCGCATGGTAGGAATAGTGGCAGGGGCGGCCGCAGTGTGCGCCTTTTTGTTCGGGCTTATCATCAGCACCGGGATACCGGCACTCGTCAACAAGACGGAAGCCAGCCCGAGTACATCAACGCCCATACCGCTGGTGAACGAAGCGGGCGAAAGCCCGTTCGTTTCGGTGGCGGAGAGAGTGTCACCGGCAGTGGTTAATATCTCGGCCGAGCATAAGATCAGTGCCGAAACCCCGGACATGCAGTGGGATTTCGGCGGTCCATTTGACGATTTCTTCCGCGATTTTTTCAAGAATTTCCCCCGCAATGAAGGACGGAACCAGACCCTCGGCTCGGGGTTCATCATTTCCGAAGATGGGTACATTATCACGAATTTCCACGTTATCAAGGACGCCACGGAGATTATCGTCAAGTTGATCGACAAAAGGGAGTTCAAGGGAGACGAAGTGAAGGTAGTGGGTTCGGATGCGCGAACCGATCTAGCCTTGCTGAAGATCTCTACCAAGGACAAACTGCCGTCGCTGCAGCTCGGCGACTCCGATAAGATCAAGGTCGGCGATTGGGTGATCGCGTTCGGAAATCCTTTTCATC
The DNA here is from genome assembly GCA_036382775.1 of bacterium. Taxonomy (NCBI): domain Bacteria; species bacterium. The sequence goes on from DASVHD010000002.1 coordinate 14,869, forward strand.
TTGAGGGAACGGTGACCGTCGGGGTTATTTCGGCCAAAGGTCGCAGCAATATCACCCTGCCCGAAGGTCCGGATTTCCAGTCGTTCCTGCAGACCGATGCCGCCATTAATCCCGGGAATTCGGGCGGTCCGCTGGTCGATATCCACGGCGAGGCCGTGGGCATCAATTCGGCGATCACTTCACCCAGCGGCGGAAATGTCGGGATCGGCTTTGCGATCCCGATCAACCTGGCGAAGACCGTGATCGACGAACTCAGGAACAAGGGCAAGGTGACGCGCGGTTATCTCGGAATATACCTGCAGGATATTACCGAGGACCTTAAAGAAGGCATTGGTTTGTCCACATTATCCGGTGTTCTGGTCAGCGAGGTGATGAACAACACGCCTGCCAGCCGGGCGGGGTTAAAAAACGGCGACGTGATACTGGAGATCGACGGCAAAAAAGTTGAGGATGTGCAGTCATTCAGGATCACAATCGCTTCGCTGCCGGTCGGCAAGACCGTGTCCCTGAAGATCTTCCGCGACGGCAAGGAGAAAAGCGTCCAGGTGACCGTAAGCGAGATGCCGGCGGAACAAAATGCCTCGGTCGAAGAGGAAAAAGAATCCGGCCTGGGGTTGACCGTAGTCAACGTCAATGACCCAAGGGCGGACCAGTACAAAATGGATATTGCCACCGGGGTGATCGTGATCACCGTTCAGGCCGGTTCGGCCGCGGAAAAAGCGGGTATCACAGCGGGCGATGTGATCATGGGTATCGGCAAGTCCGAGATCAAGAACGTGGTTGACTACAAGAAGGCGGTCGCTGGTTTGGCCAAGGGCAAACCGGTTGTTTTCCAACTCCAGCGCAACCAGCGGAAGGTCTATGTCGCCTTGACGCCTTAGAGCACTGCTTAGCAGCAAGGCGGGAAGGGGATCAGGAAGGGGAATGAAGGGTCGTCACTCGTACGGACGAAACCGGCCACTCAGCGAGCGCAGTCTCAGGCAGTACCTGGAGGAGATCGGGCAGTTCAGTATCATTGACAAGAAGGAAGAGTACGCGCTTGCGAAAAGGGTACGCGAAAAAAATGATCCGGCGGCGAAAGAAAAGCTGATCGTCTCCAATCTGAGGATCGTCGTTTATATATGCAAACGTTTTGTATCACAACGGATCAGTTTGAGCGAGTTGATCAACGCCGGCAACGAAGGGCTGATACACGCGGTCGATAAATTCGACGAGCGGAAAGGCTACCGGTTCGCGACCTATTCCGTATGGTGGATCAAACGGTCGATCTATGAGGCGCTCAGCGCTGCGCGCGGCATCGTACCCAAAAGCCGGTTGGCGCGGCGTATCCAGAGCATAACCCCTGATTTTATCCAGAAAAACGGACGGGAACCGACGGTCAACGAGCTGGCGCAGACGCTCAAATCCGATCCAGGAGCCGTATCGCTCGCCCTCACGGAGCTGGTGCCGCCTTATTCGCTTGACGAGACCTTTGAACAGGAAGACATGGAAACCCCCTACATAGAAACGGTCCGCCTCGATCTTGAAGGCGAGAGTCATCTGATCACCCCGGCGCCGGACGAGCTTTTCAAAAGAAAGATCGAAAAAGAGGCATTAGAAAAAGCCCTGTGTAAACTCGCTCCCAGGGAGCAGGAAGTCCTGAAACGCAACTTTGGCATGGGTGATTATGATGTGCAGAGTCTGGAGGAGATCAGCCGGATGATGAACATTACCCGCGAACGGGTTCGGCAGATACGCGATAACGCCTTGAGGAAACTGAAGAACATACTCGCTAAATCGAAGTAAAATTCAAAAGTCTTACTTTACTTAAGCGCCCGGCTTTAATTCTTCAATATAGATCTCGGTATTCGTATAAATACAGATCCCCGCCGCGATCCTGATGGATTCGGCGACGATCTCTTTTGCCGGTAGGTTGGAATGTTTGACCAGGGACCGGCAAGCTGCCAGGGCATAAGGACCCCCCGAACCGATCGCCACGATGCCGTCATCAGGTTCGATAATATCCCCGGCTCCGGACAGAATGTACGCGTGCTCCGTATCGAGGATCGCGAGCAGGGCTTCAAGGCGCCGGAGAATTTTGTCCTGCCGCCATTCCTTGGCCAGTTCAATAACGCTGCGGCTCAGGTTGCCGTGGTAGGCTTCCAGTTTTGTCTCAAACCGCTCAAAGAGGGTAAGGGCATCAGCGGTCGCGCCGGCAAAACCAGCCAGGATCTTGTTCTGACCCAGCGTCCGGATCTTCTTGGCGGTTTGTTTCATGATCGTTTCACCGGTCGTGACCTGCCCATCGCAACCAATGACCGCGGAACCCTTGTACCGCAGTCCCAGTATCGTCGTGCCGTGAGTTTTTGGCGTATCTTGCATATATTCATTATAATTATTTCACATGTTCTGTCAATCACCGCATTGACTTTGAACACCGGTTGTATATAATAATTTTCTAATGATTATACCACTTGTGATAATTCATTTCAGCAAAATAACAAAGAAATAGAAAGGAGGATTTACATGAAGGTTTTGATATCTGATCCGATCGCCAAGGAAGGCGTTGATCTTCTTAAGAAAAGCGGTCTTGAAGTCGTTGAAAAAGCAGGGCTGCCGCCGGAAGAACTCGTTAAAGTGATACCTGAATATCACGCGATCATCGTGCGCAGCGCCACTAAGGTCACTAAGGAGATAATCGAGGCCGGTAAGAATCTTAAGGTCATCGGCAGGGCCGGAGTGGGTCTGGATAACGTGGACAAGGATGCCGCCAAGGCAAAAGGCATAAAGGTCGTCAACACACCCGCGGCTACGTCGATATCGGTCGCGGAGCTGGCCCTGGGAATGATGCTGGGCGCGGCCCGGTTGATACCGCAGGCGACCGCGTCGACCAAGGCGGGCAAATGGGAAAAGAAAAAATTCCACGGTTTTGAGCTGTACGGGAAAACGCTGGGTATCATCGGCATCGGCCGCATCGGCATGGAATTGGCAAAGAGAGCGAAGGCCATGGGCATGGATATCGTGGCTTATGACCCCTATGTTAAAACGTGCGATTTCGCGAAATTGGTCAGCCTCGATGAGCTGCTGAAAAAGGCGGATTACATTTCACTACACATCCCCAAAACGAACGAGACCGCGAATATCCTGAACAAGGCGGCTTTTGACAAGATGAAAAAAGGTGTTGCTATCATCAACTGCGCTCGGGGCGGCGTGGTCGACGAGAACGCGCTTTATGACGCGATCGTGGCGGGAACCGTGCGCGTGGCAGCACTGGATGTGTACGCCACCGAACCGGCCAAGGAGCATAAGTTATTCGGCCTTGAACAGATCATTGCCACACCCCACATCGGCGCGCAGACCGAAGAGGGACAGGGCAGGGCAGGCGTCCAGATAGCGGAACTGGTGCGCGACGCGCTGAAGGAATAAACAGGACATCAGAATACAAGAAAATCAGGCTGAAGAATCACAGGTAAACAGGATATCGGGACTATATTCCAGATATCCTGATACTCTGATATCCGCTTCCTGATAACCTGATTTTCTGATAAGCTTAATAGGGAGATATAATGCCTGAGATAAGACCATTTAACGGCATCAGATATAATAATGAAAAGATCAAAAAGATCGCCGATGTCATAACCCAGCCGTACGATCAGATCACCGATGAGATGGAAAAAGACTATAAAAAAAGGAGCCCATATAGCTTCGTTAACCTGGTGCTGACGCATTACGCGGACGGGCACGACCGCCCGCGGGAATACGAGGAGGCAAAAAAGTCGGTCGAGGATTGGATACTTAAAAAGATCTTTACGCAGGACGCACAGCCCGCGATCTATCCCTACTTCCAGAAATTCACGGTCGATCAGAAGCCGTATATAAGAAAAGGATTTTTTTGCACGGTTCGGCTCGAGGAACTTGGTAAGGGCGGTATCCTGCCCCATGAAAAGACCCTGTCCAAGCCCAAAGAGGACAGGATGAGCTTGACTCGCATAACGAAAAAGGATTTTGAGCCGGTATTCATGCTGTACACGGACACCGGGAATTCGGTGATGACCATGCTCGAGAAGGAATGCAGCCGGCCGCCGCTGATCGATGTCGCTGACGATAACAGCGTGAACCACCAGCTCTGGCAGATATCGAATCCCGCTTTGATTCGATCGATCGCTGAACGGATGCGGTCATCGACATTCGTCATTGCCGATGGTCATCACCGCTATGAAACGTTTTACTCCTACTCCCAGGAGCTGAAGGGTATCGGGACCGATCATCCGGCACGTTTCAAGATGATGGTGCTGGTCAATATCCAGGACCCGGGGCTGGTCATCCTGCCCACGCACCGGCTGATCACGAACCTTCCGGCGTTCGAAGCTGAGAAATTCAAAAAACAGGCACAAGAGTATTTTTTAGTGAAAAAGACCGGCCGTGAAAATATCGGCAGGGAACTGGCCGCAGAAAAGAGCCAGGCCTATGGTTTTTATAGCCCTGGCGTAGCGTTTATCGTTAAGTTGAGGTCGCCGGAGGTGATGGCAGAGTTGTTAAAGGATAAAAGCCGCGATTTCCAGCAGCTGGATGTGGCCATCCTCCATACGCTGCTGATCGAGAAGATCCTCGGTATCAGATCAGAAAAAATCGAGGATCATATCAGGTATCAACGCGGCATTGAGGAGACCATACGGCGGGTCGACAGCAGCGAGTTTCAGTTCTGCTTCCTGATGAATCCGACGCAGCCGGAACAGGTAAAGGAAGTGGCACAGCACCATGAACGGATGCCGCAGAAATCGACGGATTTTTTCCCCAAGTTGATTTCCGGGCTGGTTTTTTACGACATCGCCTGAAATTTTTCAAAACAAATCGAGATTCTTCAGGCTTCTGACGAAGCCCTCAGAATGACATCCCTGCCGGTCATTCTGACCCTGAACATCGTGAAGGGGAAGAATCCGAATCTATTAAATATCGATTAGGATAAATAGAGTTTTTTCTTTCTTAAATAATCGTGCACCGCATCCGGGACCAGGTAGCGGACCGGGAGGTTTTTTCGTATCCGTTCCCGGATGATGGTCGATGAGATTCCGATCGCAGGGCACTGGCTTATCAGGACGTTGTTGTAATAAGGCTTGATCTTTCTGATCTTATACGGCATCCGGGGCACAACAATAAAACGACATTCCTCAAAAAGCTTATCCGGATCTTTCCAGGTAAGTATTTCGTTCCACTGATCGGCGCCGATAATGACATAAAGCTTTCCATACAACCCTTTTTTTAGCCGCCGGATGACATCCACCGTGTAGGTCGTACCCGCGATGTGTCTCTCGATATCGGTCACTTCGAACCACCGGTTCCCTTTGACCGCGAGGCGGGCCATGTGATGCCGGACACGGTATGGTGAATAGGATGTTTTGTGTGGAGGCTTACCGGCGGGTACGAAGATTATCTTATGCAGTCCGAATTCACTTTTTATCCACTGGGCAAGGATGACGTGCCCCACGTGAGGCGGATCGAACAGACCGCCCCATATACCGTATTTGACCGCCGTCTTCATGGCTGCTTGTCAAAGGGAGGCGGCACGCGCGCCTTATTTCTTTTCCAGCTTCCGGATTTTTTTCTCGGCCCGGTGCTTCCATGTGCTGTCGCTCAATAGTTCATTGTACAATGCCAGCGCTTCAGAGGACATTTTTTTCTTCTCGTAAGTTCCAGCAAGGTAGTACTTTGTTTCCGATACCACCTTGGTTTCGGGAAAACTCTCCAGAATATACTTGAAATAGATCGCGGCCGCATCGAGTTCATTCATCTTCAAGTAGATCCTCCCGTTTTTCAGTTCCTTGACCGCCAGGCGGCTCCGGGCGGTCAGGATTAGTTCCTTGGCTTCATCCGCATGCGTTGAGGTAGGGAACTGAGTGAGGAATTCATCAAGATACCCGATCGCATCGCGGGTTTCGGTCTGGTCTTTTTCATAACCGGGTGCATTGAAAAAATAGGATTTTGCCCGGTAAAGATAGGCCTCTTCCCGGAACGAGGAATTGGAGAAATTCTTTATCAGGTAATCGAATTCCAGGATCGCCTGGGAATAGTCCTTCTTGGCGAAGTATGACCGGGCCAGCCAGTACTGGGCATCATCGACATACTCGCTGGAGGCATGGTAGAAGATCACCCTTTCAAAACCTGCGATCGCAGGTTCGTATTTACCGTTATTGAAAAATGATAATGCACGTTCGTATTCGTCCACCGCATCGAGCGGGGCCAGGACTTGCCTGGTGCAGGCGGCCAGCAGGCAGAGCGCGAGAAGGAGTGTTATCCGTTTCATTATTTCTCCTTGATCTCCTTGATCCTTGCCTGGGCTTTAGCGACGAGATCGCCTTTTTGATAGGGATTCAAGCGCAGGACTTTTTTATAGGCGTCAAGCGCCAGAGTCAGGCTGTCTTGCCGCAGGTAGATCTCTCCGAGATGGAAATAAACGTCATCGAGGAGCGATTTCGGTTCCTGCTGACCCAGGACTTCATCGAAATAGGCCATAGCGCTGTCGTACATCTGCGATTCGAAATATTTTTTGCCGACGGCGTAGGTGATCTCGCCGAGTTGGAGCACATTATCCGCGATCTTGGAACGCTGGTACTCGACCTTTGCCAGGACAAGCGCATGCGCGAAGCTGTCGCTGGCAAGGAGCGATCTTATCAGCCGGTTTCGCGCCTTGCGCGCGGTCGACGACAGCGAATCAATCGCCAGCGCCTTTTGATAGGCCTGGATTACGACCAGGTGATTGCCTTGATCGTAATTGACGTCACCGATAAGAAAGAGATCGTCAGCCCCGACGGCATTGGGGACCAGTTTGGAAAGCTCGTCATAGAGCTGGACGGCGCGGTTCGTTTCGTTCACTTTCAGCGCGTTCTTCGCCAGCCTGGTGTAGAAGCCGGCGATGCTGTCGGCGAACGTGCTGTCCTCCGCAAGCGTCCGGGAAAAATAATTTGCCGCTTCCGCGGTTTCGTTCTTGCGGAGATAACAGTAACCGAGAATATACGAGATCGCCGGGTCCTTGTCCTCGCGGAAGGAGATCAATTCCGAGATGGCGCGTTCGTAATTCCACTCGTTGATGAACTTGCGTGCGTTCCTGATCCTTTCCTGTTTCTGCCCGCAGGCAATGAGGACCACTGCGAGACTGATAAAAAAACCGTATAGGTAACGGGATGGCAGGGACATTTACTTTTTACTTTTTTTCGAGCCGCTCCAACAGGCGCAGGTATGATTCCAGGAGGCCCCTGAATTCCGATACCAGCAGGAGTTTCTGGTGTTCGATCATCTTGGTCTCTTCTCTGGTCTTCGCCAATTCGGTCTGGGCTTCCCGCAAAAAACGCTGAGCTTCCATTTTTGAGTTGGCAATGATCGTTTCGGCTTCTTTTTTCGCCCCCTCCTTAAGTTCCTCGGTGGCTTGCTGGGTCGTGGTCAAGGTGTCCTGCAGGATCTTTTCCATGCGGCGATAATCCTCGATCTTCGCGTCGAGGTCCTTCACTTTTTCCGACAGCCCGGCATTTTCCCTGAGTAGCTTTTCGATCTCGTTGGAGACCATTTCCAGAAAAGACCGGACTTCGTGATGATCATAACCGCGCAGGATCTTCCTGAATTCCTGCTTGCGAATTTCCAATGGTGTGATGCCCATGCATCCTCCTCTATTCCGCCGCAACTACCTGGTTGCCGCCCTTGGCTTTTGCTTCGTAAAGAGACTTATCGGCTTTTTTGATCAGTTCGTACGTGCCGCCCGCATCGTCAGGGAACGACGCCACACCTATGGACACGCTTAATTCCTTGATCTTGAGGTTTTCTTTGAAAAAATCATAGTGCCGGATCGTATTCAGGATCCTCTGGGCGGTTTTGGTCGCGAATGGCTTTTTCGTTTCCGGCAGCAAGATCACGAATTCGTCGCCACCATAACGCGCTACGACATCGACGCTGCGGAGCGAACGCTCGAGGATCTGCGACAGCTCAGTGAGCACCTGGTCGCCGAGCTGGTGACCGAATTCATCGTTCACTTTCTTGAAGTGGTCGATATCGATGAACAGGATCGAGAGGTTATGCTCGTACCGCGAAGCCCGCTGCAATTCTTTGCTCAGCTGATTCTCAAAGTACCGGCGGTTGAAGATGCCGGTCAGTGGATCCAGCCAGATGCGGTGCTTGACCCGGGAATAAAAGCAGTTCGGCTTAAGAAGATGCTCGACGAACACGTATGGATGGGTTTTCAGGATCTCCAGGAGTTCCTGCGAGTCGACGTTGCTGATCTGATACTGGCATAAAAGGAATATCTTCATATCCGGCTGGGTATTGAAATCGTCCAGAACGTCCTCGAAGTGCAGGAATTCTTTGTCGCTTTCGATGAAGATCCTCATGCCGTGGAAATTTTTTGCGAGCTTGTCATATTCGCTCTTGAGCCAGGGCAGGAAGTTGGGCGCCTGGATCGGTTTATCGATGATCGTGATCTGATTCTTGAATTCCTCTTTCAAACTTTTAGCCGCGTTCTCCTTGCCGATAAAGAAACATTTCTCCTTGCGCTCGATCCCTTCGGTCATCAGCGGGATTATGTTCGTCAGGAGCTGTTCGACGCCGCGGTAAAGGTAGAGCGCGTGGACCGGCAGCTCCAGTTCGATCCCATCGTATCCGATCTTGATATAACGGTTCATTTTATTCTCTCCATTTGCTTATGGTTTTTTCCAGGATGTTCAGGACGTTCTTCATTTTTGCGATCGTATAATTGCCCATGTGGCCGATCCGCAGGATCTTGCCCTTCATTTCGGCTTGGCCGTTGGAGAATAGTATGTAATGATTTTCTTTGATATCGCCGATGATCGGCGTGCTGTCCATGTTGGCCGGCATCTTCATGACACTCAAGGCGCTGGACGGGGTTTCCGGAAAGATCTCGAACCCCATGTCCTGGATCCTGCCCCGCACGAACCGGGCGATCTTTTTATGACGGTTGAAATTGTGTTCGATGCCCTCGCTGATTATCCTGGCGAGACCGGCTTGCAGGCCGTAGAGAACGGTTATTGCCGGGGTCCACGGGGTCTGTCCTTTCTCCATGAACTTTTCATATTTCCTCAAGTCAAAGTAGTATCTTGGAAGGTCCGACATCCGACATTTTTCAAAAGCCCGTTCCGACAGGGAAATGAACGCGATCCCCGGCGGCGCCATAAGCGCTTTTTGCGACGCCCCGATCATGACATCGACATTCCACCCGTCCTGGGGGCAGTGATCGGCACCCACGCCTGCGACACCATCGACGACCAGGTACGAATCATAACGTTTCGCGATTTCACCTAGAGCTTTGATGTCGCTGAGCACGCCGGTTGATGTTTCGGCCAGAGTCGTGAAAATAACGGTCGGCTTTCCCAGCCGCTTCACCGCTTGTTCGACCGCCTCGGGTTTGACCGCCTTGCCAAAAGGTACCTGGATGATATCGGCCTGGACGCGGTAGCTCCGGCACAGGTCAACCCACCGTTCCCCAAATTTACCGCATACCGTGACGACCGGATGGTCGGCAGTCGACAGGATGTTCGAACAGGCCGCTTCCATTGCCCCGGTCCCAGATGAAGTGAGGAAATAGAGTCTGCCTTTGGTTTTGATGATCTTTTTAAGCATCGCTGAAATATCGTCCATCAGTTTCTTGAACTGCTCTTCCCGGTGATAGATCATCGGCCGGGCGGTTTTTTTCAGCACATCAAGAGGGACATCGATGGGTCCCGGAGTGAACAGTTTATAGGTCTTCAAGTTGTCTCCTGCAGTTGCTGCACAAATCTATTTTCTTGTGGTCCGTATCCTCGATCGTGTTGGAGAAGAACATGACGCAGGTGGGGTCCTGGCAGTGTCCAAGTCCCTGCAAGTGGAGGACTTCATGAACGACTTCCTTGGCCAGGCGTTCGGCCGACAGGAACCCTTTGAGCCGGTATGTCGAAACGATCGCGATCCGCGTTATGGGATCGGCTTGCCCGAAGATGAAATTCATCCCCGCCGCGTACAAATCGACATCGACGATCAACAGGTGATAGTGCGCTTTACCGTTCTCCTTTACGCTCTGTGCGAGCCGGTGAGCGCTGTACTGGTTTCTCAGCGGGTCAAAGGCTGATCCGGGTATCGGGAAAGAAGCCTCGCGGACAGCGTCAAGGCGGAGACGTGTTTTTAGGACCGGACGCAGCGTCTCAAAGACTTCTAAACCTTCCTGTTGATGTATGGCGATCACTTATCTTTGTTACTTTCGTTTAATTTCTTGATGAACGGCGTAAAAAGATCGATCGGTACCGGGAAGATCGTGGTTGAATTCTTCTCGGTAGCCACTTCGGTCAGCGTTTGAAGGAAACGGAGCTGGATTCCGGTCGGCGTCTGACCGATGATCTGAGCCGCCTTGTTCAGCTTGTCGGCTGCCTGCAGTTCGCCATCCGCGTGGATGATCTTAGCCCGGCGCTCACGTTCTGCTTCAGCCTGTTTCGCGATAAAACGCTGCATTTCCTGCGGTATATCAACATGCTTGATCTCAACCATGGAGACTTTAATGCCCCAGGGATCGGTCTGTTCGTCGATTATTTTCTGCAGCCGCATATTGATCTTTTCCCGTTCCATCAGCAGGTCGTCAAGCTCATAATAACCGAGCACGCTCCTTAAGGTCGTCTGCGCGATCTGGCTGGTCGCGTACAGGTAGTCCTCGACTTCAAGGATGGCCTTTGACGGCTCGAAAACCCGGAAATAGGTGACGGCATTGACCTTCACCGAAATATTATCTTTGGTTATGATATCCTGAGGCGGCACGTCCATCGTTACGACCCTCAAAGGCACTTTAACCATCCGGTCAATGGGCCAGAGGATGAACAGACCCGGACCCTTGATCCCGATATAACGGCCCAGTCTGAAGACGACAGCGCGTTCGTATTCCCGCATTATTTTTATCCAGCTAAGGATAAATAGAAAAATTATGGCAATAAAAATCAAAGGCAAACCCATGGTTCCTCCTTCATTGGTATGATATTATTTTAAACAAAATTAAGGAAAAGTCAAGGCACATGGTCGAGAATGGTTTTGTCTTGACATGTCGTCGATATTGGATACAATAATAGCATGACATTAAACAAAGGTATCATCAGCGCGATCGCCGCGGGCATTCTCGGTTTCTTTTTCGCCACGGTCGGATTTCTTAAGACGATAATGATCATATTTTTGATCGTGCTCGGATACCTTATCGGCACTTACTGGGAAACAAGAGACACCAAGACCGAAAAAAAAGACAAAGAAAAATAAAAAATAGGTCCTATAGGACCTATAAGACCTATTATTCAAATAAACCCCTTAATAAGGGATTTATTTTTCATTTCAGAACGAGAACGGCCGCGGTATGAAGGTCAGGATAAGTATGACCAGCGGCATGAGTGCCAAAAGTTTATCCCTCGAAGTCAGCGGGGTTATCGAATCCTGGACCACGGGATCGCGCCGTGAAAGGAAAAAGGCGATTGCCCCCCAGAAATACCAGCCAAGCCACAACAGCCCCAGTCCGATCAGCCCGATTATGATCGGGATGTATAGATAGCGGCGTTTTTTTTGTAAAATACTGAACGCGACATGGCCGCCGTCAAGCTGGCCTATCGGGATGAGATTTATCGCGGTCACGAAAAATCCCAGCCAGCCTGCGAACGCCATCGGATGCAGGAAAATATCGGTGCCGGCGCCCAGTGATGGATGAAAAATTTTCCCGATCAGGTAAAAAAGCAGGGAGTCGCCCAAATGCAGGTAACCCGCGGCTGCAGGCGCGATCCTGACCTCGGACAATGCCAGCCCGATGATCGCGATTGGCAGGGCGACGGCAAAGCCCGTGAGCGGACCGGCCATCCCAACTTTAAGAAGCGCCCGGCGTGACGGCACGATCGACTTCATGCGTATGATCGCCCCAAAGGTACCGATGAAATGAAAGGGGATGGGGATGAAAAAAGGCAGGGTGGTGATCATACCTTCTTTTCTTGATACGAAGTAATGGCCGAGTTCGTGCGCGGTAAGGATTGCCATGATCGAAAAGGAAAAAGGTATGCCTGCGGCAATGGTTCTGATGTCGGAGAACGGATCATAACCGCTATTCATAGCGCCGGCAAGGAGCGTGGTAATGATGGTTGCGATGAAAAGAATGATGTTGAGCCAGATCTTTTGTTTATTTTCAGGTGTGCGAAACGGCGCCAGCAGGACAAGGTGTTTTCCGTCCTGCTCGCGAAATAACGGCACATAGCCGGTCTTCGCGAAATACTCTTTGATCTCCTGGACCGTGCGCGCGGCCGGTTCGTAAAGCCGGCCGGTTATGGTCGCAGGCAGCATGATATCTTCGACCGATTCGACGGTCATTTTTGTTTTCAAAAAATCGATGAATTCCGGGTCCATGATAAATTCAGGCCGCTCTCTTTTTCAGATGCATCAGGAGCGTGAGGATATCGCTCGGCGATATGCCCTGGATGCGCGATGCCTGGTCTAAGTCCATGGGCGAAACTTCCTGGAGTTTACCTTTTGCCTCGTTGGAAAGACCGTTCACGGCGCGATAATCGAACCCGACCGGGATCTTTACGTCTTCCAGTTCGGACAATTTTTTTATCATTTCCTGTTCCCGGTTGATATAGCCTTCATACTTCACTTCGATTTCCACCCGTAAGCCGACCGCGTCATTCTGGGGCTGAGCTTGGATCGCGTTGATATCATCCCAGTGAATGCCGGGCCGCTTAAGCAGCTGAAACAAGGTCTGGCCGCCATGTTCAGGGTTCAATTCCTGCTCGCCTTTTTTATTGAGGACCGGATTTGCCATCTCGGGCTTGATGACCGTCGTTTTTAGGTTTTCGATCGAGTCGGCTATGGTTTTGCGTTCGGCTGTGAATTTTTCGAGGTCCGCGGCCGGGACAAGGTCAAATGCCGCTCCGTAGTGCATCAGCCGGTCAGCGGTATTATCTATCCTCAGGTTGAGCCGGTGCTCTGCCAGTGAAGTGAACATGCGGTACGGTTCCAAAGTATTTTTGGTTACCAGATCGTCGATCAAAACGCCGATGTACGCTTCGTGGCGCTTCAGCACGAAAGGCGGTTCGTCACGGACCTTCAAGACCGCGTTTACGCCGGCCATGAACCCCTGGGCCGCAGCCTCTTCGTACCCCGAGGTTCCGTTTATCTGCCCGGCGCAATACAGGTTGTGCACGGGTTTGCTCTCCAGGGTCGGGTAGAGCTGGATCGGGTAGATAAAGTCGTATTCCACGGCATAACCCGGCCTCGTGATCTCGACTTGTTCCAGCCCGGCTATTGAATGGAGCAGATCAACTTGGACATCATAGGGAAGCGAAGTGGACAGCCCGTTGAGGTAATACTCTGACGACGTGAAACCTTCGGGTTCGATAAAGATGATATGCGAGGTTCGCTCCTTGAACCTTGTGATCTTGGTTTCGATCGAAGGACAGTATCGGGGACCAACACCGGTGATCCTTCCCGTGAACAGAGGGGAACGGTCCAGATTTTTGTTGATTATGGTATGGGTCGATTCGTTCGTATGCGTTACATAACAGGACAGCTGCTCGCGCAGGGTTTCACTTGTGCGATAGGAAAAAGGTACGGGGACCAGATCCCCTGGTTGTTCGCGCAGACCAGCGACTTGGACGTTGTTCTTGGCGACCCGCGGCGATGTGCCTGTTTTCAACCGGCCCAGAGCCAGCCCTGAGCTTTGCAGCGACGCGCTAAGTCTTGAAACCGTCGCTTCGCCAAGGCGTCCGCCGGCCATTGTCTCCATGCCAACATGCATAAGGCCGTTCAGAAACGTGCCTGTGGTCAGGATCAGAGCGCGACCATGATACTCATTGCCAATGGTCGTTCTTATGCCGATCGCGGCACCTTGTTCAATAAGCAGTTCGGCGGCTTCTTCCTGTTTAATTATGATATTTTTTTCAATTTCCAGAACATGACGCGCAGCGTCCTTGTACTGCTGGCGGTCATTCTGGGTCCGTGGCGACCATACAGCCGGCCCTTTTGAGCGGTTGAGCATCCGGTACTGGACCGCGGTCCTGTCCGCGAGTAACGCGATCTCTCCGCCCAGCACGTCGAGTTCTTTTACCAGGTGCCCCTTGGCAAGACCGCCGACGGATGGGTTGCATGACATGTGGCCGATCGTGTCGATGTTGAGCGTAAGTAAAAGGATATGGCATCCCATGCGCGACCCCGCCAGCGCGGCTTCGATTCCGGCATGACCCGCGCCGACCACGATGATGTCGTACTCAGACCTATGCGCCATTGGCTATAATAACGATTTTTAAAGGAAAATCAACCCCATGACAAATCGTTTTTCGTTTTTGGGCATCGATGCCCGTATCGTCGTTGGGCACAATTTTAGATTAATTGGGTTAACAGTTAACGCCTGCCCCCATGTTCCATGTCCTTCCCAGCCTGGCTAAAGATCATACAGATCCAGACTGTCTTGTTTTGTATGGTTTTGGATTTATGAAAACTGACCTGTGACCAGTGCCCCATATTGTGTTTAAGGAATTCTTGTTTTCGAAGTCGTTGACATATTCCGCGGAATCAATATAATAATACCATGACCATAACCGACATTGCCGAAAAACAGGCGGAAGAAAGAAAAAGAGATAAGAGGCTGGTCCATCTTACCAACGGCCTCAGCCACGATTTCATTGAAACTTTTAAGTTAAAGAGCGCGGCCGACAAAAAGAACGACGAATACATCATCAAGAGCTTCCTTGATTTCGTATTTTTCGCCGAGCACAAAGAGATCGGCGAGGTGAACGAAGCGCTGCTCCATAAATTTTTCCTGGAATACGCGCCGGAAAAGCTCGCGGTCGATAAAGACCTGCACAAAACCATGCCGGAAACGCTGTCTAAGTTCTGCAATTACCTTGACGCTCAACATTTCATCAAGAACGCCGTGCCGCTGATCGAAGCAATTAAAACGATAAACAAGGATTTCCAGAAGATCAAAATGCCGGCCGTCGCCAAGACGAGTGAAGACAAGAAAAGCGTTAAACCAAAAAAGGAGACGGTAAAACCAAAAGCCGAAATACCCCCCGCTATCGGTCGTAATGATCCATGCCCGTGCGGGAGTGGAAAAAAGTATAAGAAGTGCTGCGGAAAAACGCAATAAGTCTGATCCTCATCGCCAGTTTTCTTCTGGCAGTTGATACTCTTTCCCTGGAACAAGAAAAGCCGGTTGCCATTGGCCTGGCCCTGTCAGGTGGCGCGGCCCTGGGGCTCGCCCATGTCGGCGTACTGAAAGTGCTGGAAAGGGAGGGGATCAAGGTCAGCTGTATCTCAGGCAACAGCATGGGGGCACTCGTGGGCGGCGTGTATGCCGCCGGCTACACCGCAGCCGAGATCGAGAGTATCGCACTCTTGGTAAACTGGCCGGAAATGTTCAGCCCTGTCGTTTCCTACGGCGCGCAGTACCTTCCTGAAAGGCAACTCAACCAGCGTTATGCCCTCGAACTGCGACACCAGAACCTGTACCCGCTTCTGCCCAGTGGTCTTTTATCCCTCCAGAACGTTGAATTACTGCTCATGCGGCTTTTGGCCCGCATCGAGTACAACACGTTCTATGATTTTGACAGCCTGCCGATTCCATACCGGGCCGTGGCCGTCGATCTGGTCAGCGGAAGCCGGCTGGTCCTTGACCGCGGGCAGCTGAGCCAGACGATTCGCGCCAGTATCGCTATCCCCGGCGTGTTCCCTCCGCTCCGCAAGGACGGGATGGAAATGGTCGACGGCGGCGTCCAGCAGTACCTTCCGGTTGATCCGCTCTACGATCTCCAGCCGGATATTATCATCGCCGTGCTGACGATGAGACGCCAGAGCAACAACAGCTCGTCGTTGATCGACATCATATCGCGCAGTATGGACCTGGTCAATGTCGAGGACCTCTGGCTGCAGCGCAACCTCGCCGATGTCGTGATCGAGCCTGACGTTGATTCTTTCCTGAATTCAGATTTTTCTAAGGTTAGGGAATTGATAAGAGTCGGCGAGATAGCGGCCGAGTCAATGCTGCCTAAGATCCGGCAGAAACTCGCCGGACGCGTGGTCAGCACCCGGCGCAGGGAAATAGCCGAACGGAAGCCGCCGGTCGTTCGTTCGTGCCGGGTCGAAGGTCTGAAGATCACCGGTGAGTCCATGGTCATGCGCGCGATGAAAATAAAAGCCGGCCGGCTCCTCGATTTTTCCGTTCTTCAAAACGACATTGTCCGGATCTATAATTACGGGCTGTTCGAAAATGTTAATTACCGCGTGGAATCAGCCGCTGTGGATTCGGTCGACCTGGTGATCGTGGTTCAGGAAAAGCCTTATGGATTCTACCTGCTCGGTATCCGGTACGATAATTTTGACAATGTGGATCTGGGGATCGAAGTCGGCCAGGGGAATATCCGCGGATCAGGCGCCAGCGTCCGCGCGGCATTCGCCCTTGGCAATCCGAACGAACTGCGGCTGGGCATCACCGGAACCAGGGTATTCACACTGCCGCTGGGCTACCGCCTGGACGGTTTTCTTGGCGAGGACGAACATGATTTTGTTTACGGAGGTTTTGACAGCACGTGGTACGTTTCCTATAGAACGCGATATCAGGGCGGCGTGGCCGAGGTCGGTTACATACTGGGTAGGGACGCATTTTTCAATGTCGGGATGAAGGCGCAACACATACACAATGAATTCCCGCCGCTGGCCGTGTTCGAACCAATGAGCGAAGACGAATGGGTGATCGGCCCGAAATTCAGTATCGAGTACAACGACCTGGACGACCCATACCTGCCGACCAGGGGGATCGTCTGCAAGGGCATGGCATTTTACTCAAGCGAGCGGCTTCTGGCATCCGAGGAATTCCTGAAGATCCAGTGCAGTCTCGAAAGGTCATATCCGTTCAGCCGCTGGCTGGTGTTCCTTAGCGGCATCGATCTCGGCATGAATCTGCTGGGAGCGCCCAGCTGGTCCGAATATTTCCGTACCGGCGGCGAATCTTTTATCGGATTTGACAAAGAGGAGTTTACCACCAAGAACAAAGCGATCGTTAAGATCGGACTGGACTGGCGACTTTTGAACTTATTTGACCGGTACGACTATCCTTTGTATCTTGAATTGTTGGGTAATGTCGGCACGTTCGCACAGGCGGAAACCGTTATCAAAGAAACCGATGTCCGGCTCTTTAACTGGGGGGCGGGCGTTGGTTTGAAGACGAAAACGCCGGTCGGCCCGGCTCGTTTGGTCCTGGGTCTCGGCGATTACGGAGAGACGGACCGCTCTTTACAGTTCCGTTTTTGGATAAGCGTGGGTAAGGATTTCAGGTACCAGCACTGATCAGTAGTGGCTGAGCGTTCCGCGACGCCTGCCAAAACGATCCATCAGCATAAATACCAGCATTCCGAACGACAGCCAGACCACAATGATCACTGCCATCCGCAAGAAAACGAGCGGGATCGGCAGGTTGACCTGCTCGCCGATCAGGAAATACCTTACGCCCATCACGCCGTAAGTGGTGGGCAGCATCAGCGAGATCTTTTTCAGAAAGAAAGGAAGGACCGCCAGCGGGTAGGCGATCGGCGTCACGACGCTCATCAGTGTCGAGACCGTGTCGGAGATAGCCCACCATTGTTTGAGACCGATGGTCAGCCCCGCGACCAGCACGCCCAGGCCGTATAATGCCATGATCATCATGAGGACGGTGACCAAAGCCATGAACAGCCCGCTGATTTTCAGGGCGATTCCGAAGAAGAGCGTGATCGTGACCGCCTGGATCAGCATGATCAGCCCCTGATGAAAGGTCGAGTGTAGAGCCATGCCCGCGACATAGACCCAGCGCGGTACGGGCGCGACAAAGATCGTCTCGAGCGTCCCGTACCATTGTTCCTTTCTCAGGGACGCACCCATTGCCCAGCAAGCCGTGCTCAAAAAACCCATTATGACATAACCGACAAATGTGTAGGCGAACATATCGCTGACACCGGTCAGGTCCTTGAGGTGCGTTGATGTGCGGGAACCCAGCAGGGCAAAGCCGTAGAGCAGGTAGGGGAACAGATACACGAACGGTTCAAAAAAGGTCCTGATGAAATCGGGCAGATATGTCAGCTCGATCTTCCATTCCTTGATATTCTCGGCGTTGACCGCCCGCAGGTACTGCAAAAACCTCATCCTTTCATCCCCTTATCCCCATGTCTTTCGTCTCTTGGGAATTAAGCGTAAGGCTTTTATAAAACTCTGACGAGTTAATTCCTTCAGCATTACAGCATCCCTTCGTCTCTTCTTCCTTTCATCCCTTCATTCCTTTTATTGTTTTTTTCATACCCTCATAACCTCTCATCTTCCAAACTTCATGCCTTTAGTTAGTACTCCGCCAATGTTCCTTTTTTCTTTGTATATCTCTCGATGATCTTGAAAAGAACAATGCCCAGCGGGATGATCGCGCAGTCAACCGCGAGGAGGATCAGACTGTTCTTCCAGAAATTGAACTGGATGTTCAAGAGCAAACCGCGGAGCGCGACCAACGCGTAGGTGAGGGGGATGAACAAACTCACTACCCGCGTGATCGGATTGATCTCGACCGGATAGCGGATGGGTGAAAAAAGAAACAGGACATATTCGAAAAGATGGAGAAGCCCGTGCGCTTCTTTCACGAGCAAGGTCAATGCCGCGGCTCCGAAACCGATCCCGTAGAGGCCGGCCATGAGCAGGAGCAGGAATAAAAGTATGGGTAAGATATTCACCAGCGTTATATGCAGACCGAACAGGAAAACGCAGATGACGATCTGGAGGATAACAAATATCGTTGATAATATGGAGTTGAACAGGGCCTTGCCGATCAGGATGTATTCCGGTTTTACCGGTGCCGATAAAATATGCTCCAGGGTTCCGTAATATGTCTCGTCGCGGAATGAATTTCCCATTGACCATACCGCCGAGAACATGTAGGTGCTGACAACAGCCCCGATCATGACATAAGGTATGAACTCCTCAGTGCCCGTAATACTGCCGAATGTCGTGCTGCGCAGGCTCCCGACCAGAGCCTTGCCCTGATACACCAATGGCAGAATCCAGAGCAAGGGCATGATGATCCAGAACCAGATCTCGATCGGGTAAACAATGAGCAGTTTATAGCTTTTGCGGAGTTCCTCGAATATAACGTTCATGGTAAAAACCGTTCAGAACGTTTTGATCGTTAGGATCGTTTTCATCGTTATTTTCGTTTTAAAGGCAGTTAACGATCTAAACGCTTTAAACGCTATTAACGCTCCAAACGTCTTATTCATTCCCCGCATCTTTCAAGCTTGCGCCGGTCAGTTGGACGAAAACGTCCTCCAGGGTCGGGGCAGTGAGGTTGACAGAAAGTATCCTTGCCTTTTCGCGCACGACTTCGATGATCTGGCTCAGCAGCAGCTCCGGGTTCGTCGTGTTCATCCGGATATATGTTATGCCCTGGTCGGTCGTAATATTCAGACTGCCATATCCCTCGATCTGCGCGAAGAGATCTTTGCCCAGGACACCCTGGCATTTGACCTCCAGCACCTGTTCCTGGTTCATGGTTTTTTTGAAATTTTCAGGCGTGTCGGTCCGTTCGATCTTGCCGCGGTTCATGAACGCCACGCGCTGGCATAGTTCGTCTGCTTCGTCCATATAATGGGTCGTCAAAAGTATCGTTTTTTTCTGTTTACCATGCAGTTCATCCTTGATAAAACCCCTGATAAATCGTGCGAAATACGGGTCCAGTCCAAGCGTTGGTTCATCGATCAGCAGGATCGGCGGGTCATGGAGCATGGTCCGGGCGATCGAAAGTTTTTGCTTCATGCCGGATGAAAGTTTTTCCACCCGCTCATTGGCTTTTTCAGTGAGCGTCATCAGGTTCAGGAGATATTCGATCCGGGCCTTGGTCTGGCTGCGCGGGACACCGTAAAGAGCCGCGAAATATCTTAGATTCTCGACCGGCGTTAGTTTCCAGTAAAGCGCGCGTTCGCCGCCGGTCATAACGCCGATCTTTCTACGCGTCTGCAATGGCTGTTTCATGACATCGTAACCGCCTACGAGAGCCGTGCCCGCGTCCGGGATCAAGAGCGTCGATATGCATTTTAAAAGCGTTGTTTTTCCCGCGCCGTTGGGACCGAGCAGTCCGAACAATTCGCCTTCGCGGATCTCGCAGTTTACATGGTCCACGGCCCTTACTTCACTGCCGCGTTTCTTGAAAATCTTGGTCAGATCCCGCAGGACGATGGCCTTCGCATTTTCCAATGACATGGGAGTAATCGTATCCAAATTCTGCCGTAATTCAAGAGATTGAATAAAGTTGCGAAACAGGCGCACGACGCAACACCCTTGCATAGGAGAAAAAAGAGGATACAATACTAACCATGCTTTTAAAAAATAAGCAGGATTTTATTGATTGTACAACAAGTGCCGTTCTTTTTGATTTGGACGGCGTTCTCGTTGACAGTTATCAATACTGGTTCAAGCTATTCAACCAGACATTGTGGCATTTCGGGCATCCCCGGATCAACCGCGCCGTGTTCAAAAAGCACTGGGGCCAGTCAACCGGGGACGATGTCAGGATCTTCATGCCCGAGCGGACGCTCGAAGAGGTCAAAGAATATTTTACCCGGAATCTGACAAAATACATGAAACACATGAAAGCGAACCCGCGCGCCGCGCGGGTTTTGCGCGGGTTAAAACAAAAGGGATTTTTATTGGGCTGCGTGACAAATTCACACCGGCAGATCACTGTCCTGGAACTGAGAGCTACAAAATTGAAAAAGTTCTTTGACGCGATCGTGACCGCGGATGACGTTAAGAAGCCCAAGCCGGCGCCGGACATGCTGATCTGGGCATGCCGGGAATTGGGCGTACCGGTCAAACGCGCGGTCTTTGTCGGCGATACCAGGACCGATCTGGCTGCCGGCAAAAAGGCCGGATGCAAGGTGATCGGATACAGGATAAAAAGCCGCGTGTTGATAAATGACCTCGAAGAATTATTACAAAATTCCCCTCCAATCCCCCTTTTGCAAAGGGGGAAACGCGATTGTGTTCGCTAAAAACAAATCCCCCTTTTTTAGAGAGGGAGAAAGGGGGATTATAATGAATTTTACTTTATTATTCAGGAAAACACAGGGAGCGTATAATGTACGAAAATAAAAACATGAAATTGCGCTGGTGCCGGGTCATCGGAATATTCTGGCTGGCTGTCAGCATGACCGTTTTTGGATTTGGCCAGTCTCCGGCATTTAGCGAGAAAGAATTATTGAACAAAGCTGCTGCCAGGTCAGGCAGGAGCCTTGCCGATCTCAGGATCGACCCAGACGATCTGGAATTCTATGGCTACGGCCGGTACAGGCTGAAGATTTTCAGTAAGCTGATCGAAGATCCGCTGGAAGCCGCGCCCATTACAAGGATCCTTTGCCGAACATTGCTGAATAATGCCGATTCACTCTGGACAATTGCCTTCACGCCTTGGGCAAGGATCGATGAAGGCGTAAGAAGAGGGCTTATCGAACGACCGGAGAAAATTTTGCTGGATTTACTGGAGAAAAAACCCGATGTTCGCAGGGTCCTGACCGGCGAATTCGGGCTGGACAGCAACTTGGTGCAGCTGATGCCTGATTCCCTGGTTATTGGTCTGGTTCTGATCATGTGGGAAATACAAAACAGCTGTGACTGGATAAAAGCCGCGACTGCCCGGATCACGGAGCAGGATATCGACACCATCATGATGGGCCTTACCACCGAAGGCGAAAATGGTTTGTCGAATCGCCGGCTGGAATCGCTTATCGACGCAGTTGACTTCAAAGGTCTGGCGGCTGGCGCCATGGATCTGGGTTATGTTCTGCAGGCAGCGACCGGGATCATGAAAAACATCAAGATCGACAAACCAGTGAGGTGTTCTTCCAGGCTTGGGAGGATAGCGATCGGTACGACTGGTCATGAAACCTACGACGATGGGTTCTACCTCCTGATCATCGATTTCGGCGGTGACGACGAGTATGTTTCGTGCGGGGTATCCGGAAAAAACAATCCGGTATCGGTCCTGATCGATTACGACGGTGACGATATTTACCGCGGGCACATTGGTCCTGGCACCGGTATCTGTGGCTACGGGATCGTGATCGATCTCAACGGCAATGATCAGTACCGGGCAGAAAAGATCGGCCTTGGTACTGGCGTATTCGGTGAAGGGATAATTTTCGACAACGGGGGAAACGACACTTATGATGCCGATGTCTACGGTGAAGGAGCAGGATTATTTGGAGCCGGTATAATTTCGGACCTGTCCGGTGACGATAGGTATACTGCATTTGAGTGTTCCCAGGGATTCGGTTTCGTCAAAGGATGCGGCATCCTCGTCGATAAGGATGGCAATGATACCTACATCGCGCGCGATGACACGGTGAAGTATGCCTCATCGCAGAGCAGCGAGCACAACGCCAGCCTGTCTCAAGGTGTGGGTTTTGGCGTGCGCGCGGATTATACGGACGGGCACTCGCTCGCGGGCGGCGTGGGTATGCTGATCGACGGAAAAGGAGCCGACCAATATTCGTGCGGCGTATTTGGCCAGGGGTGCGGGTACTGGTTCGGGACCGGAATACTGGTCGACTACGAAGGCAATGACGAATATAACGGCGTGTGGTACACGCAGGGCGCGGGCGCGCATTTTGCTATAGGCGTGCTGTTGGACTCAACGGGCAATGACAAATATGTTTCCACCATGAACATGGCGCAAGGCGCGGGTCATGATTTTACGCTCGGCCTGCTCGTGGATTATTCCGGTGATGACGCGTATGATGCGCCAAATCTGAGCCTGGGTTCTGGTAACGCTAACGGGATGGGGTTATTTATGGATATGACGGGCAATGATTCCTATATCACGCATGGCGGCATAACATTGGGGGGCGCGAGCACGGCAAGCCGCGGCGGGTTGCGCGACATGATGAAGACGCTCGGGATCTTCATCGACGGCAAGGGCCATGATTCCTATAAAGAACCATCCACCCGTGATCATAAGTACTGGCGGCAAAAACCGCCCCTTGAGCCGCCGCTTGAGACCGAGTGGTGCATCGGCGTTGATCTTTGATCATGCCATGTTATCGTCTTGACAAGGCATGAAAGTGAAGTAAAATAATACATGGTCGGCATTGGTTATGACATCCATAGGCTGGTTGAGAAACGCGACCTTTACATCGGCGGCGTCAAGATCGATTTTCCCAAAGGTTTACTCGGGCATTCTGACGGCGACGTGCTGCTCCACGCGGTGTGCGATGCCCTGCTGGGCGCGGCGAATCTCGGGGATATCGGCTCGCATTTCCCGTCGGATGACGACCGTTTCAAGGGCATCGCGAGCATAGAGATCCTCAAAACCGTCGGCAAATTCCTGAGGAATTCAGGATTCCTGGTCAAGAACATCGACGCGGTCGTGATCGCGGAATCCCCCAAAATTCTGCCATTCGCGCCAAAGATCAGAAAAAATATCGCGTCCGCGCTCGGCATCTCCGAGCAGGTCGTGTCAGTCAAGGGAAAAACCAACGAGGGATTGGGGCACGTTGGGGAAGGAAGAGCCATCTCATCATTTGCCATCTGCGAAATAGGCAGAATATATGATACCCCTGAGGGATGACATCCATTCGTCGACACGCCCATTCGTAACCTATGCGATCCTTGGTCTGAATATCATTATCTATATCGCCCGGAACGAATTCATTCTGGGAGCTAAAGCATTCAATGCATTTATCACCCAGTTCGGCGCCATACCGTATCTTGTTTTTCACCCCGTTGGGGTTTCCTCATACCTGCGCATAATTTACAGCATGTTTATGCACGCCGGATTAATGCACATTGCCGGCAACATGCTTTTTCTCTGGGTCTTCTCGGATAACGTGGAGGACCGGATCGGCCACGTGAAATTCCTGTTCTTTTATCTCTTCTGCGGCATCGCGGGCACCCTGCTCCATTGCGTGACCGCGCCGTCATCAGAGATCCCCCTGGTCGGCGCGAGCGGCGCGATATCCGGCGTCCTGGGCGCCTATATACTGCTGTACCCGAAAGCCCGGGTCCTGGCGCTTATCCCGCTGGGGTTTTTCATGAGAGCCACTTATATGCCGTCCTATCTGTTCCTGGGATTGTGGTTCGGGTATCAGTTATTACTTGGATTTCTTTCAGGTGCGCAGGGCGGAGGCGTAGCGTATTTCGCCCATATCGGCGGGTTCGTTCTCGGCGTGCTGCTTGCGCTGCCCTTCAAATTCATGGGCCGCAGGGACAATATCGAGTTCCGTGTTTCATGAACAGTAATGGATGGCAAAATATCTTATGGTTTCGTCTTTTTTGTCACTCCTGCGCAAGCAGGAGTCCAGCATTTGGAAAATCTGGATTCCGTGTCAAGCACGGAATGACAAAGATTGTTTGCATGACAATTAAGCATACTGAAATATTACATTATGAGGAGGAATGATGGCTAACTTTTTTTTGATACTTTCAATTGCCCAGCTTTATGGTTATCGCAGTCCTTTACCAGATAAAATAGATCCCCGGTGCCTGTCGACCGATCATGCCAGGGTCTGGGTTTATTTCACCGACAAGGGAGTAGGCGTCGAAGATATCGGCATTGCGGTCAGGACCGCCCGCGCCCGGATGAAACCGGAAGCGGTCAGACGCCGGACCATCAGAAAGGGGATAACCGATTACTCTGACCTGCCTCTCAGCGAAGACTATGTCGCGGAGATCGAAGACCTGGGCGCGATCTTCCTGACGAGATCAAAATGGCTGAATGCGGCAAGTTTCCTGATCGACCGTGAGGACCTGGATGCGGTCGCGCGGCTGCCTTTCGTATACAAGATCGCTTCGGTCGCCCGGTATTCCGGTTCGGCTGAGCTCGAATCAGCGGTGCTTGATACCGCGGTCTTCGGGCTTGCCAAACGGCAGTTCCAGATGTTCAACATCGACACGCTGAACGCTGTCGGCGTCACCGGCGCCGGCGTGAGGGTGGGTTTCCTGGACAGCGGGCTGCGCAGAGTGCATTCGGCTTTAGCCAATATCAACGTGACCGCCGAATACGATTTTTTGGGCGGCGACCAGATATTCTACGAGAACACGCCCGTGACTTATAAACACGGGTTGTATACTGGAATGGCCGTGCATCGTTCCGCGCCGTCAGGGCATATTTACATTTTCCTGGAGGGCGATACAGTACTCAATTACGCGCCCACCCGGGATATCATGCTGACTCATTCGACGGATGACGGGTATACGTGGTCTGAGCTGAAAAAGATCACGAGCAACTATAGTAACTGGGCGGGTGAAGTTGACGCCTGCGGCCGCGGCGATACGATGTACGTTTTCTTCCGCGTGCAGACCGGCCTGCAGTACGCGGTATTGGTCGACACGGCGGTGATCGTTCCGCCGAGCGTGCTTGCCGGATCTGCCTGCCATGAGCCAAGCGCGATCCTGCTCCAGGACACAGTGTACGCATTCTACCATGATAAGACCGCTCTGTACCTGAGAAAAGGCGACAATGCCGGCTTTCTGCCCCCGGTGGTCGTCGATTCATCATCCGGCGCGGCGATTAAGGCGGCTGATGCCTGCGGTTCGGACAGCCGGCTCGGCTTGTTCTATCACACATTCCCCGCAGACTCGGTCTTTTTTCTTTATTCCACGCCACCGTTCACGAGTTTCAACAAGAAATTCATCGCTCTCGGAAAGACGCCGAAAGCATTTTGCCGGGGAGATTCCATCTTCCTCGTTTATCAGGATGCGGGTCCGGATCCCCTGGTCAGGGTTGCCTTTGACAGGTCATATGATTTCGGCGTCACGTTCAACGGGCCGGTCTATCTTTCGGACAGCCTGAATTCCATCGGCGATATTTCCATTGGTAAGTACGGAAATACGATCGTGGTGGAATGGGAATCGAGCGGGAAGATATACTCCCGGACTTCCGATGATAACGGAGGAGTATTCGGTTCCCTTGATTCCCTGGACAAGGATTTTGCGTATTTACCGGCGTTATATCCGGGCTCGGCCGGCGTCATGAAATTCTACTGCCAGCGCGGGGATTCAAATACCGATGGTTATGTCAGCACTGACCCCGAATATATGCATCCTAAACATGGCACTGAAATGGTTAGCCTGGTGAGCGGATACCTGGACGGCACCTTCATGGGCGTGGCGCCAAGCGTGATGCTTTTGATCGCCAAAACGGAAAATCCCGACAGAAGTTACGAATTCTCG
>DASVHD010000003.1 GCA_036382775.1 bacterium
ATGAGCGGGATGCGGTTCCAGCCATCGGCCCGCATCGCACCTGACGAAGGCTTCCGGATCCTGGGCGCGGTCTCGCGCGATGTCTGGTACCCGACGAACAGCCCTTCCTTGATCAGGTACACGCGCTGAGCCGGAATCCCCTCGTCATCCCATCCAAAAGTGCCCAAACCGCTGGGTACGGTGGCGTCCGCGACAATGCTTACCGCGCCAGAACCGTACTGCAGCCGGTTATACTTGTCGACGGTCATGAAACTCGTTCCGGCGTACGACGCTTCGGTTCCCAGCACGCGGTCAAGCTCGGTCGGGTGGCCGCACGACTCGTGCACCTGCAGGACCATCTGGCTGCTGTCGAGCACAAGCGTCGTCTTCGTCGAGGGGCACGGTTTAGCTTTCAATAAAATGAGCGCTTCCTCGGCCACGCAGGGCGCGCGGTGTTTTAATTTCATCGCTTCGATGAACTCAAAACCGGCCTGGCTGTAATCTTCATACGAACGGATCTGCATTTCGCCCTTGTCCATGGCAAAAACCTTGAGGCCGCCGCCCACGAAAGTGAATTCCTGGACGACCGCGGAGCCGTCAGTCGAGGCAAAATGGACCTTTATCGAGCGCGACGTCAGGAACGCCGTGCTGACCTTTATCCTTTTGTCGATCCGCAGGGCCTCGTCGCAGGCAAAAAGCAGGTCGATCTTTTTGCTGATCGGCACCTTGAGCGGGTTAATCTTAACGCTTGAACGGTAGGTGCCTTTCTGCGGCTGTACCGGCGCGAGCACGACCGGTTCGCCGCGGACACGGGCCGACGCCCGGGCAATGGACAGCGCTGCCGCGGTCACCACCGCGGCCTCGCGCGGTTTGATAATGTTCGATGATGAAAAACCCCACCCTGAATCCTTGAGGACCCGAACCCCGAAACCGATGTCGGAACTGCGGGTCACGGCCTCCAGGACCCCGTTCTTTATCATCAGTATTTCGTTTTCTTCTTCCACGACCCGTACATCGCCGTAATCGACTTTTTTCGATCTGAAACTGTCTATGATGTTATGGGTAAATGTCTTCATGGTCAGCTCCTTCGCAATATCCGTTCAAACCGCATAACTATATACGATTTCGCTGATAAATCAAGGGCGCGTGGTTTCATCGCTGCTACTGCCGCGTGGTTCCCGGGGCAACGTAATGATGAATTTTGCACCCTTGCCGGGTCCTGACATCACTTCAATTCTGCCTTCGTGTATTTCCACAATTTTCTTTACATATGCCAGACCCAACCCGACGCCGCTTTCTTTCTTGGAAAAGAACGGGCTAAAAACCTGTTCCATATCAGCCCGGTCAATGCCCCGTCCTGTGTCCTCGACCTGCAGTTTGAGATAGGGATCGCCTTCGCCTTCGTAACTGGCGGTCACGATGATCCGGCCTTCGCCTTCGATCGCTTCCACGCTGTTCTTGACCAGATTTGCCACGGCGACGGCCAGCAGGTCACAGTCGGCGCGCAGCGAAAGCGGTCGGGGCACGCGCTGTTCCACGGTTATCCGCGATGGCACTGCGACCCGCTCGACCGCTTCGCGGATTAGTTTGGCCGCGTCGCAGGCCGTGAGAATAGGTTTGACCGGACGCGAAAACTCCAGGATCGCGCTGATCAGGTCATCCATGGACCTGCATTCCCGGATGATATCATCGGCCTTGCGCTTTCCTTTCTCCACCAGGCGGGAAAGCCCGGTAATGGTCGCCAGCGAATTCCTGAACTCATGCGCGATGTAGGCGGAGAATTCAACCAGGGTCCTTTCCCTTGATCTGATCTTGTTGAACACTTCCTGGAACGTCTCGGACACAAAATCCTCGCGCTTCATTTCAATACCGAACTCCCGAGCCGTCCGGGCGACGTAGCGCATGGGCAGCAGCAGGTTGCGCACCAGGAAAATACCCAGGAACGCCATAAAGATCAGGAGGACAGTAATAAACAGTATGTGCCATTTAAATGCCCGGTCTATGACCGTATATGCCGAGTTGTATTGTAGGTACACAAGACAGGCCGGCTGTGTATTATAATACATTAAATGCTCACCGAACTGCAGAAGCTCATCGGGTTTGGCTGCACGCTTGAAGAACCGGGCGTTGTTCGCCGGCTCAAACCCTATCGTGAACGGCAAGGTCAGCGAATTGTACAGCTCGTTCCCCAATGTATCGGTAATGATCAGCTGGTCTATGCCGAACAGCCACGTGATACGCCTTAACCGGGCATGCATGGCCGCCGGATCGCCGGTATTTGAAGAATTCCATGTATCGACGCACAGACCAATGATCGAGATGATCTTGTCCCTGTCGTCCTGCAGGTACTGTTGCCGCAGTTCAACGCTGACATAGAGGTTGACAAGAGCGATGCACAGGATCGTGATGATAAAAATGCCGGCGATGATGCTTATGTCCTGCGGGTATGACCTGCGTATTTTCATCGGATAAGGGTCAAACGACCCTTGGTTCTCTGAACCGGGCTCCCTTCGGTCTCGATCACGTAAAGGTACATGCCGCTGACCACTTCCTGACCGCGGTCGTTCTTCAGGTCCCAGAACGCGCTGCGCCGGAAATGATCCACTTCGCCCGTGAGTTCATTATCCAGGACTCGTACCAGTTCTCCGGCAATATTGAAAAGTGATACCTTGAAAAGCGGGTATGGATCGGTCAGCTCCAGGGTGTCTGAAGGGTAGTAAGTAATAATGATCTTTTTGCCCCACGAGGGCAGGTTGTTGGCGAGAAACGGGTTCGGGTATGCAGCGGTGCGGCCGAACAGGATCGGCGCGATCCAGAACGACGCGGTCACAGCGGAACCGCTCGGGCCGATATCATAGACCAAAGCGCCGCTCGGGGTCTCATTGAACATGCGGCTTGAGGGGATCGTGGCGTCGCCGAAACCGATCGAATCGCCTGACCATAGATCGGCGCCAACACCCAGATCGCCCAAGAGGTAATCCGGATCGCCATCGGCCTGCATGATACCAACGAGCGGATGGCTTTCATCGGAATTTTCGGTACGGGAATCATCGGCATGGAGGATCAACAACCCGTCGCCGGGAAGGCTCCGGTCATAGCCGGCGCGATACCGGTTCTCGACTAAAAAATATTCGCCATTGCCGGTGCCGCTCCATGTCCAGTCCGGGCCGCCCGGATCTTCCATGAGCCGGTAAGCAACCGCACTCGTCGCCGCGCTGATGAGCGACTGGTTTTCACGTCTTGATACGCCGCTTCTTTCTACGGCGACCGGCGTGGTCCAGCCCAGCTGGTATTTTATCCAGGCACACGGGTGGGTCGGTGACGAACCCGGTAGGTCAGAAGAACTGATCCTGCCCCAGGAACCGGCCGCCATCAGGCAGAACCAGCCTAGACCGTTGGTTGAATAGTCAGTATCGTATAGATCGGGCAATCCGATCACATGGCCGAACTCATGAACGAAAACCCCGACCGTAATGCGCGCCGAATAAGTCGAAAGCTTTTCGGGTTCCATTGAATAACCGTCGACCCTCACGCCGTCATCGGTCAAATATGCACCCGGGCATGATGTCCCGGTATTGGACAGCTGCCACTGGTGCGACCAGATATCGTGAATACTGCCTGTTTCCTCGGCACCCGGTCCGGCATGGACAATGAAAACCGCGTCCACATAGCCATCCCCGTCCCCGTCATACTGCGAAAAATCAACCGTCGGGTCAGCAAGGCTGCATGCCTGTTCGACCAGCCGCTGCACGTTTCTCGGGTAGTCGTTGTAAAATCCAAATGAATCGCCCACGTAGTAAGAGTAGTCCTCCGGCGCCCGGAACCAGCCGGCAATATCGCTTTGAGTGCTGATCGTGAATTTTCCATAGGAAACTTCGCTGTAGTAATCCCTCATCGAACTCTGGTTCGTGCCGTAGATAAGAGAATCAAAATCGCTTGTCTGGTATGTCCGCTGATTGTCATCGAAATCAACAAGAATGACCAGCGCCTTTCTTTCGCCCAAAACCGGGCTTATTCGTTTCATGCCGCGGTTCATGGTCAGCGGGAGCTTCGGGGCTCTGATCGCAGTCTTAGCATAAGGATCGGGCGGCATTGACATTAAAAAAATCATGAACAGGTTAAGGACCATAGTCAATAAAGTATATGTATTAATTTTTTTAAGTCAATATTGGCAAATTCTAAATCCTAAACAAGCACTAAATCCCAATGACCAAAACCCAAAACATGGTTTGGAACATTTGAATTTGGGTTTTTGGATTTGTTTAGAAACTCGTGCTTCGAATTTAGGATTTATCATTATTGGTATCTCCTTCCCCATATTGGGTAAAGCTTTACCCTATTGCCGTCAATGTAAAGAAAAAGCGACGTAATTCAATTGATTTATCTAAAAAAACAGGCATGTGCTTTGCATATATATTATAAGGGAATCATGGCACCACTAACCAATAATGTAAGTATCGGCATTCGTCTTGCTATTTGGGGTCATGGTATTTTCCCAACAATGCCAGCTGTAAAAAATTCTGCCGATTCAAAAAACCAAAAGGAGGTTTTCATGAATAGAAAACTCCAACTGAACAAGGGATTCGGTCTTATCGAACTAATGGTCGTTGTCACTATCATCGGAGTACTAATGCTGATCGCCGTTCCCAATTTCGCCGGTATGCAGCAAAGGGCAAGGATCCGATCGGGCTCACAGGAAATCGCCCAGGATCTCAGGCAGATCCGGGAACGCGCCGTGTCGCTCGGTGTTTCATTCCAGATCAATTCACCCGACCAGTACCACTACCAGGTTATCAATGAAGCGGGTAACGCTTTACCGTACAAACTTGGCGGAACTACCGGCGGCGCGCTGAAGTTCGGCGTCTGCGGTACCTACACGGGCGGATTCCCGCCGGAATCAAGCGGTTCCATGCCGGGCGATGGATTTGATTTCCCCGGCGGCACTTTGACGATCACCAACCGCGGGAGCGCCACAAAGGGCGTAATCTATATTAACAACGGTCGCGACAATCACGCGGTCGGCGTGAACAGCCTGGGAAAGATCAAGGTCTACCGATATGCGAACGGCAACTGGTATTATTGATGTAATCGAGGAGGAACCAATGAGGATCAAAGATGCAATAATCAAGAAAAATAATCGCGGTTTCACGCTGGTGGAGATATTGGTCGCGGTGATGATCCTGGCGATCGGTATTCTGGCCGTGTCCCAGTTGACCATCATTGGCATGAAGTCGACCAGCACCACGCGTCTGAAAGTCTACGCCCGTACGACCATGGATACGTTCTTTGAAACGCTCAACGCATTGCCTAACACGCATCCCTATCTCACGAACCTCGACGGGACCACGCCCGACCTTGCCGACACGCTGGTCCCCGATCATACGACAATGATCCAGGACCAGTCAACCGACAATATCCAATACCAGCTCATGTGGAATATCGTTGATGACATACCCGACTCCCGGTTCAGGACCATCCGGATATACGTCATGTGGGGCAGGTCCCGCATCTGGGGTGATTTTATCAAAGTTAAAACATAACGAGGGGGATCAATGAAAAAAGGTATGACTTTAGTCGAATTAATGGTTTCCCTGGTCGTCCTGAGTTTCGTTCTGGTCGCGATCTTCTCGCTCCTCTCCATACAGCAAGTGCGCTCAACCCAGGTGGTTAAAGGGACCGTGCTCCAGACCGATGCCCAGGTCACGTTCACCCTATTCAAATGGGACATGATGATGACGGGCATGGGTTATCCCTATGGCGACGCCTCGGTCGTGACAGGCGGCGACGGAACCGGCGGGCTTGCCGGCTCCGATGTTTATACAACCAAGGCCGCGGCCCTGGGCTTTGAGACCGGAACGACGCACTGGGGGTATGTCCTGGACCTGGTCTACTCGGGAAGCCAGATCATCGATGTCCGAAGATGGGATAATACGAAGTATGATTTTGTCGCCGGCGATCATATTATCCTCCTCAACCAGCAACGCTATCCCCTTTACACGGACCTGATAATACAGTCGGTAACGCCCTTCCTCTACTTCATGCCTAACGGCGATACGGTCCATGCCAATCACCTGATCTTTACGTCCACTTTTCCCAAGGACATTCCCGACGGCCTGGCAGTGTTCCAGTACAACCCAACCCTGCTGGCGGGCACGACCTACCAGATCAATGCCCAGCAGCAGCTGATGCGGGGGAACGAAGTCCTTCTTGATAACGTGGAGGACCTGCAGTTCGCTTACGGCATTGATAATGACAATGACGGGGTGGTCGAGACCTGGTCAAACACCGTTCCGTCGAACCCGAGTTTCACCAGAAAATGGGCAATACGGTTCAACATGGTCATCGCGTCCGAAGGAATGGGCGGCTACCAGTATCCAAGTGCCAATTACACGATCGAAAATCATCTTACGAACCTGACCCAGGTCCAGCGCAGGATGCGCCGGATCTTTGTCAGCAATATCGTTTATCCGCAGAACCTGGAGCCATAACCATGATATTAATGAAGATCTCTTGTTACCCAACACCGCGAAGGAGGGTTTATGATGACCCTTATTAGACAGTCCAATCAGAAAGGTATCGCCTTGCTGGTCGCCATGGGCACCATGCTCGTCGTCCTGATCATCGGTTCGCTGGCTCTTTACCTTATTGTAAGGGGTATGCGCGTGACCGGCGGGCAGGCACGTTACGAGACTGCCTATGAAGCGGCCGTTGCCGCACTTGAGGTGGGCAAGGCCGATGCGGCCGTTCTAAACATCAACATATCATCGCCAACGATCATCAAAAACATCACCGTGGGCAACTATAACGCGACGATCCGGGTGGAACGCGCCGGCGGGCAGACTTTCGCGCCGCCGGGTTCGGCGATCAAGTTCGCCCGCGCCACGCTCGGACCGGGCGGCGGCGGAGCCAGCGGATACTACCGGAACTTCTATGTCCATGCTGTCGCGATCGGACCCGGGGGCGAGCAGGCTTCCCTGGAAGCGATCGAACGGTTCACGTTCACGCCTAAATAATAAAATAAAAATGAAGATTGAGGAGGATACAATGATCAAACACAGAAAGATCTTTTGTCTTGCCGGCATGGGACTGTTAATGCTCCTGTTCACGGCATCGCCCGGCATGGCGCAGGATATGACGAGCTACTGCTGCGCGCCGCCGTTCGTCACGACCGTGGTACCGCCCAATATCATGATGTCGCTGGATAATTCGGGCAGCATGTTTGACCGCGCGTACCTTAACTCCGGCATTAATCTTTACATGACGGACACGACAAAGTGGTACGGGTATTTCAAACCCGAAAGCATGTACGTCTGGAATAGCAACCATTTCGAATCGAGCCCGACCGGCATCTGGCCGGGCAGGGTATTGAACTGGGCATGCATGTGCCGCGCCGATGTCGCGAAAAAAGTTTTGACCGGCGGCAAGGGCAACATCGTCGGCGGCGTCGCGCGCCTGGTCAGCGAAGGAAGACTCAGCTGGACCGTCTATTACCGCCGGGACGCCACGAACTATAATACTTTCTCTATCACCCATGGCGGAAGCTACGAAACACGAGTGACGGTCACGCGAACGGGAGCTAACCCGCCGATCAATGCGACTCTGAGCAGCATTCCGATCAATGTGGACATCCCGGAGATAGAGTACCGCGGCGTATTGGACCAGATCGGTGATAAGGACGACAACCGGCACTGGGACGACGATGCGCCTTTGTTCGGACTCTGGCATTACAACAACGACGAAGGCGGTCATATCCGGGATTACATCGGCGACCCGGATATCATTGATATGCGCAATCATGTCAACGAAGTGATCTGCGATACCTGGACCCCCCTGGCCGAAAATTATTTCGAACTCCTCCATTACTTTTCGCAGTCTCAAAACCGCCACTATTACAACTCGGACTACACGCCCAACCCGGGCGGTCTGCATGATCCCTTCTATGACAAACGGATCCTTGACATGGTGCCGTGCCGCAGGTCGTTCGTGCTCATGATCACGGACGGCGAGTCCACCATGGACCAGAACATCCCCAATTCCGACATAGCTCATATGCCGTTCGCTACTGGTTTAAGGGATTATGACGGCGACGGCAATGACCCGGGTTCTTATCCATCAAACGGGACCGACTACCTCGATGACATCTGCTTGTACGGCCACGTCAATGACATGAGACCGGACAGCGGCACCGGCTGGGGCGCCCGGGAACTGCCCGACAAGCAGGAAGTCACCTGCTTCGTGATCTATGCCTTCGGCGCGTCCGGATCCCAGCTGCTCAAGGACGCCGCAAAGAACGGCGGGTTCGAGGACCGCAACGGCAACAAACGGCCTGACCTGGCGATCGAATGGGACGAAGACGGCGACGGCATACCTGACAACTATTACGAGGCGACCAACGGCTATGAACTGGAACAGGCAATCCTGGACGCGATCATGGAAATGATGGCGCGGATCTCCTCAGGTTCAGGCGCGGCGGTCGTGACCCAGGGTGGCGCGGGCGGCGGCATTACGGCGCAGGGCCAGTTCTTCCCGAGGCGTTATTACCCGACCGGCGAAGTGCTCGACTGGGTGGGAAATATCTACAGCCTGTGGCTGGATGAATACGGTTTGATCCGCGAGGACACTGACCAGAACCATATGATGGGACTGACCCAGGACTACGTCATTCAAAATATGTATTACAACGGTAATGATGTCGTGGCTCCGCTATACCAAGACGAGTTCGGGAATGGCGAGTCCCTGACTTTTGTCGGGGACGTGCCGGTCATGGACCTGAAAACCGTATGGGACGGCGGCAAACTCCTCCACGCCGTGGCACCGGCCAACCGGATCATAAAGACCTTTGTGGACGCAAACAAGAACCACTTTGTGGACGCCGGCGAAGTAATCGATTTCGCTACCAGCAATGCCGCGACCCTAATGCCGTACCTGGGCCTGGCTACTAGCGGTGCGGCAGATACGACTATAAGCTATGTTCGCGGCCAGGATTTCACGAACCTGCGCACTAGGACCGTGGATGGCAATCCCTGGAAATTGGGCGACATCATCAACTCGTCACCGGTTCCGATGAGCGCGCCACCCGAACGGTATGACTATATCTACGGCGACATGACATACCTTGACTACTACAATACCTATGAATTCCGCCGGCCCGTACTTTATGCCGGCGCGAACGACGGTATGCTCCACGCTTTCAACGCAGGCCTGTACGATCCTGATACCCGGCACCTCGACGGGCTGGGAAGACCCCTGGGCGCGGAGTTGTGGGCGTACGTACCGTATAATCTCCTGCCCCATGTAAGATGGCTGCAGAACCCGAAATACTGCCACGTGTACTACTCCGACATGAAAACCTATATCAGCGACGCCAAGATCTTCAGCGACGACGCCAAGCACCCCCGCGGCTGGGGCACGGTTCTGATCGGCGCCATGCGCCTGGGCGGCGGTTCGATCGCTATTGCGACGGATACCTGCCGCTCTTCGTATTTCGCCATCGATATCACCGATCCCCTTGACCCAGAACCGATCTGGGAATGGCACGACGATTCGCTTAACTATACGGTCTGCTATTCCAATGTCGTGAAGGTCGGCAATAGTTGGTTCCTGGCCCTGGGATCCGGTCCTGTAACCTGCGGCGGCGAGATCACGCGCGAAGCGCGCATCTATATCCTGGATCTGGCGACCGGCGCGCTCCTGCGCGAGTTCACGTTCGGCGAAACCAATTCCTTCATCAGCGACATCTTCGCGCTCGACTGGAATACGGACTACAACGTGGACTTCATCTACTTTGGCACGTGCCAGAAAGACGCGGCCATACCGGGCGGTTACGGCGGCAAGATCTACCGCATCAATACCCTGGCCGACCCCAACGTCAACAACTGGACATATAACCTCCTGATGAACATGCAGCGGCCGGTTACGGCCGAAGGCAGCGTGGCCAGGGACATGGAAGGTCACCGCTGGGTGTATTTCGGAACCGGACGGTTTTACAGCGACGTGGACGAAGGCGACATGACCTCGCAGATCTTCGTCGGGTTCAGGGATGACACGACCAATACAACAAATCCGTTCAACCTGTACAACGTGACCGGTATCGAGGTCGACACCGCCGGTACCGTGCACCTGCCGAGCACCGCAACGATGTCATTCGACTCGCTGACCAATGCCGTAGCGAACCGACTCGGCTGGTTCCGATACCTCGACGCTTCAGCCGGCGAACGTAGCTTGACCACGACCCTGGTGTATGGCGGCGCGGTCATGTTCACGACCTTCTCGCCGACCGGCGACGTGTGTTCATACGGCGGCCAGGGCTATCTGTATGCGCTTTACTACCGCACCGGCACGGCTTATAAGGACACGATCATCGGCGATACATTGGGGAACAACCGCTACCGGCTGGCCCTGGGAGCGGGCATGCCCTCAGAACCGACGATCTACATGAACCAGGTCATTCTGCAGCGAGCCGGCGAGATCGATAAGTACGAGTGGACCGCGCCCGAACTGCCAAGGACCGGTTTGATACTCTGGAAAGGCAAATAAGGAGGCTACCATGAAAAAGCTTATACTTTTAATCGCGCTGTTGGTTCTCCCCTTGCTGGCCGCCGAGGAAACGAACATGGGGATGGTTTACGGTGCCGAAGGCGATTCCCTGATCCTCGCGGACGGCCTTAAGGTCTATGTACCAGGACTGTCACTGGGTGGTCGCTACGTCACCGATAACGCCTCGCTCGACCTTTCCACGATATCATTCCCGTTCACGGCTTCCCTCGTCACCATGGAAACGTCTGATCCCGCAGTAAAAAGCGGCCTGTTCACCTACGTAAAGATCTATAAGCTCTACCGTGTGGTAGAAGGCAGGCTGGTCGAGAAGTAATAAAATCGACGGGCAGGGCGTTTGACTTCAAATGATCGCCCTGCCCGTTTCTTATTGCCTGGGCGATCATCAACCAAGTTAGATGTCAGGTCATGAAAAACGGCTTGACTTTCAAGTCCATTCATATACAATACGGTACTGGAGGTTTCCGTGAAAGAACCGATTAGGATCAGAAATCTATTTGTTTATTTGACTCTCATCATTATTTTATTCGCCGTCCACTGCAACGGAAAAGGGGAACAAGGCGAGGCGCAAAATACGCCGCCCGAAGTCCAGACCATCAACATCGCGCCGGTGACGCCGACGGTCCAGTCTGAAATCACCGTTCAGATCACGGGTTTTGACAAAGAGGGCGATCCGATCACCTACCAGGTCAAGTGGTTTATCAATGACCGGGAGATCGGCGAGGGGATGTCGTTCAAATACGAAGATATCAAGACCGGCGACAAGATCTACGCTGAGGTCACTCCTTACGACGGTAAAGCCTATGGCAAAAGCAAGCAGTCCAATAGTGTCACGATCGGCGGACAGGTGCCGCGCATCCTGTCCGTCAAATACGCTCCTGAATCGGTATTCGTGACGACCCCGACGATCGCGCTTGACGCGGTCATTGATGACCCTGACCAGGACACGGTCAGCCTGTTCTGCAACTGGCTTATCCATGACCGGGTGGCGGCGGATACATTGCCCACGTTCACTCTGAGCGGCCTTAACCTGCGCAAGGGCGACACGATCTACGCCAGCGCGTATGCCTGGGACAAGCAGGGACGTTCAGATCCGTTTGAATTCGCGATCGTAGTGTCGAATGCACCACCCGCGCTCCAGAACGCGGATGGAGTCGTCACGCTGCGTCTTGACAGCCTCGCTTATAAGATTCCGATCACGGACCCTGACAACGACCCAATGACCTTTGAACTGCTCAGGGGTCCGGAAGGCGTATGGATCGACCGTAACAGCGGCGTACTCAATGGCAACCCCGGCAATGTGAATTCGCTCGAAGTCACGGTCCGTGCCACAGATCAGGCTGGCGCCTCTCTGGTCGCGAAATTCACGCTGACCTCGCCTGAATAAAGATTGAAGTTAAGAAGTTCTGAGGTTAAGAAGCGCAGACCGTAACAGACAAACCTTAAACATCATGAAATTAAGAATTTTTCAATTGGCATTTAGCATTTGTTTGGGATTTGGTCCGCCACACAGTATGGCGGATTGTAATTTGGCATTCGCCGCCACGCTCGTTTATCAGCAAGGCGATACACTCAGATTCATGGCCGGTGACAGCCTGGTCGCTACCAGCGTCATGTCCGCAGAAACGGTCCTGGAGCCGGTGGCGAGATCGGTCGTTACCAAAGCAAAAACGTCGGCTGAACACGACCGGTATTTTGTCTACCAGGAAACTTATTTTCTGCATAATGACAGCATCATCACGTCGCTCACCCTGTACTCATCCGATCAAAAAAAGCTGTGGCAGCGCGCCTGCGATAATGACCGCAGGATCTCGTACGAGCTTACCGACCTGCATAATAATATCCTGGTTCTGGTCACGATGGACCGGGATAATGCCAACCCCCGGCTTGAATTCATCCAAAACCAAAAAGAACGCACGGTCATCAAGGAAAACCAGTGGCAGAGGATCACCGAATACACCATTTCCCCGAATGACCGATTTATCGTCTTGCACGTCAAAAATCCCTACCAGGGGAAGATCTGGGATTATGTCTATTTCATTGACTTAAAGACCAACAAAACATGGTCGTATCTGTTCCCGATATGCGTTTCCTGCAAGAGGAGCCGCCTGGAAATGAAGGTGGATGACGAAGGAGTCACTGAGGTCATCTACAAGAACGAACACCGGCTGTTTTCCCGTAACGGAACCCTGACGGATGTTTTGATCAAAACAGAATGAGCACCGTCAGGAAAACCGGTAAGCTTTAATCAACCAAAGACTGCACCACAATCGCCGAGACAACACCGAGCACGAATGTGCCGCCCAGGCAGCCAAAGACCTTTAATTTTGCCTTGCCCGGCGCCCCCTGGACTTTTTTGTAATCCAGTTCCACCGTGGTCACGCGGTTGGATGCGATGCGGACCTTAACGATCCCCTCGCTGTAGCGCGCGATCTTCCACAGCGCGCCGATGCTGCCGTCCTTGAGACGCCAGCTGGCCGCTTCCACGCTATCCTGCGGGAAAAACCCGACGTTGTATTCATCGGGTTTGAGCGCGTATTTCAGGACCGGCGTGCTGCCGATGAGATCGTCATCCACAAATACGGGTAGGCTGTCCTTGTCGGCCGTGACAGTTAGATACCCGACATCATCATTAAGTTGGAAAAATAAAAGCAGTATCAACATGCCCGAGTATATACAGGCGTCCTGAAAAGTCAATATTGACAAACTTCAAGAATTCACTATACTATGCCCGGTAGCCATTGCTATTGATTCGACAATACGATTCCGAGATAACCAAATCTCATCATAGGTCATGATAAAAAAGACCAAACATTGTTAAAAGGAGGCTTACAATGGCAGGCAAAAAGCCGAAAAAAGAAGATAGCGTGCAACCCCAGAAGTACGACAAGAAAATGGACCTTGCCGGTCCTGGAGTAAGCACGTACGAGGAAGTCGCAAAAATTCTGCCTAGTGATTATAAACCGGTGCTGCCGCCGATGGAAAGGATGAAGGCACTGTACGCGGTCAAAGATTACATCGAAAAGAACATGTGCAAAGAGCTCAACCTGAACATGGTCCAGGTACCGCTGATCGTCGACCGCGACAGCGGGGTCAACGATTACCTTGACCGCGACGGATCGCGCACACCGATCGAATTCAACTGCGGCCTGGGGCTGGAAAAGCCGATCCGCGGGCAGGTCGTCCAGGCAGCCACCAAGTGGAAGAGGGTCGCGTTACAGCAATTCAACTGCAAGGTCGGTGAAGGGCTCTGCACTGACATGAGGGCGGTACGCAAGGATTATTTTCTTGATCATGACCACAGTTCATATGTTGATCAGTGGGATTGGGAACGCGTTATCACCGCTGACCAGCGCAATCTGAAATTCCTTAAAGAGATCGTAAGCAAGCTCTGGAAAGTCATTTACGGCGCAGGTAAACTTGTGCAGGACATGTACCCTGAACTAAAAGATCCCAAATACCCGCCGATACCCGAGGAATTGAAGTTCCTTCACGCCGAGGAGATCCTGGATATGTTCCCTGATCTCCCCAGGAAACAGCGGGAAACCCAGATCCTTCAGAAATATCCGGCGGTCTTCATCATCGGGATCGGCTGGACGCTAAGAGACGGTTATCCGCATGAAATGCGCGCGGCCGACTACGACGATTGGGTCACCGAGACGACCAGTGACGACGGCAAACCCATGCACGGGTTAAACGGCGATATCCTCGTCTGGAACCCGATCACAAAGCGGCGCCATGAACTCACATCGATGGGGATCCGGGTCACGAAGGAAACCCTTAAGAAACAGCTGGAAATGACCGGACAGCTCGATTTCCTCAAACTGCCCTATCACCAGGCGATCCTCAACGACAAAATCCCGCTGAGCATCGGCGGCGGCATCGGGCAGGCGCGGACTTACATGTACCTGCTCCGGACCGCCCACCTCGGCGAAGTTACGGTCACGATCTGGCCCAAGCAGCTTAAGGATATCTGCGCCAAGAAAAACATCATCGTGCTCGAATGAGCTGATTGCTTGATTATCAGAACATAAAACCACCCGCCGCAAGCGGGTGGTTTTATTCTCAACCGGAGGACATTTTCATGAAGGTCATAGGCCTGGCATTAGCAATATCAACGGCATTAACTTACGCGGGATCGGCGAGGCCGTATCGCCCGGCGGCTTATTTTGAGGCCGATCCCAAGCCGGTCAAACTGCACCTGTACGAAAACCCTCTTGACTACGCGGCAGGCCGCATCGGCATTGACGCGCGCGATTTCGAACTGCCGCGCGCATACGAAGGCGAATACCGTTTCGCGTGCCGGCTGCCGATCATTGACCAGGTTTCGAACCAACCGCTTTATCTTAAACAATGGGCCGAAGACCAGTCCGCGCTGATCAATAGACAGCACGCCGCAGGCGGTATCACCGTCATTCTGGACGCGCTTACGTTGCTCTGCGGATCGTCCTGGACTGCCCAGATCCAGGACAACAACAGACTGAGGTCCATCATTACCAAAGCCCTCACCCGGTCGCCGTTTACCTCAAAATATCGCCGGGCATTGACTTCGCTGTATCTCTGCTATTCAGAAGCGCTCGATATGGTCAAAAGATCACGCGTCATGCTGGATGAAGACAACCGGTCTTTCCTGAATGCCAACCCGGGATATTATATTACCCCTGACGGCGTGAAAATGCCGGATCTCACGGGCGATGTTCAAAACCAGTTTAAATACATCGAGCTGATCCGCAAGGTCAGGCTCGAGTACATCTTGTCAGCCGCGCAGGTAATGTCGGTCGCCCTGCAAAGATATGTCGAAGATACGAAAAATTTCTCGATCCAGGATTTCTATTCGGATACTGCGCGCGCGCGCGAAAAATTTACCATAAATACGGATAACGGAACGCTCTCGGTTTACGGCTGCGCCGATGATCTCCACGACGCGGACGAACTGTTCCTGATCGATATCGGTGGTCATGACACGTACCACAACAATGCCGGTGCCTGCTGCTCACCACATGACGGCGTTGCCGTGTGCATCGACCACGCGGGCAATGATCAGTACCGTGCCCCGGACCGTGATCATGTCCAGGGGTTCGGAACTCTTGGCGCCGGGTTCCTTATTGACATCTCCGGGGATGATACTTACGAAGCCCGGCATTTTAGCCAGGGTGCCGGGATCGCCGGCGTGGGCGCGCTCTGGGACCTCAACGGCGACGATCACTACTGCGCCCAAACTTTCTGCCAGGGAGCGGGCGCGTTCGGTCTGGGCATATCCCTTGACAATGCGGGCAATGACCAATACGACTGCGCGTCCCTCGGTCAG
>DASVHD010000004.1 GCA_036382775.1 bacterium
CTGCACCACGGGATATTATAATCAGGATTTCGAATATTGCACAATCGGCGGCGGATACTACAACGCGGCGAAATTTTCTTATTCGACCGTGGCCGGCGGATACGGCAACACTGCCGGTGGTACTTCGGCAACGGTCGCGGGCGGGTTGAACAATACCGCGAGCGATAACAATGCGACTGTTGGAGGCGGAATGGACAATACCGCCGGTCAATATTGTACCACTGTGGGTGGTGGGGAGGGCAACAGCGCTATCGAAGAATATGCATTTGTGGGCGGCGGGTCATACAACACTGCCAGCGGCTCCTCTGCCGCTGTAGGCGGCGGAGCAGGGAACAATGCCAGCGGCAGTACCGCTACCGTGGCTGGTGGATATGCGAACGCCGCCAGCGGTTATGCCACCACTGTGGGCGGCGGAGGGCAAAATACTGCCGGATTCAACGGTGCGACCGTGGCTGGCGGCGCCAATAACAACGCTGGCAATGCCTACACGACCGTGGCCGGGGGGCATGGGAACAACGCCACAGAAGAATATGGAACTATTGGCGGTGGGGAAGGGAACACGGCCAGCAGTTATTATGCGACTGTGGGTGGCGGGGAAGCCAACATAGTCAGCGGATACGACGCAACCGTAGGCGGCGGAGCCGTAAACACCGCCAATAACTATTTCGGGACCGTAGGCGGTGGAGTAACAAACACCGTCAGCGGCTATGCCGCGAGCGTAGGCGGCGGTTACGCTGATACAGTTTGGGGAGATTATGGCGGCGTGTTCGCTGGATACAGCAACCGGGCCGGTGATGCTTTGGTCGATACCGCGGCTGTAGTTGCCGGTGGCTATAATAATGATGTGACCGGCAAGTTTTCGTCGGTCGGCGGGGGCCGCAACAATTCGGTAGCCGCAAATTACTCGTCGATCATCGGCGGGTACGCTGACACGATCTTCGCGAGCGCGCATTACTCGATTTTATTCGGTTTAAATTCGAACATGACTCAGGACTCAACGATCATGCTGGACATGCCACATGTGTGGTTCGGTACCGAGGCGACGGGTTATGAATTTCCGAGACAGCGGGGCACGAACGGTCAGGTCATGGTAACAAATGGAAGCGGTCAGCTAAACTGGGCTACTGCTGCGGCTTCTGATACAGATTGGATCATATCCGGTTCCAATATGTATTCGGGCGTTTCGGGCAACGTGGGGATCGGCATCACGGCTCCTCGTTATAAATTGGACGTGAGCGGAATTATCTGCGGCGGGACTGCGGATACCGTAAACGGGATTTATGGCGGTATTCTATCTGGTTACAGTAACCTGGCGGGTGTTGCTGCCGGGGATACGGCGGCGACCGTGGTCGGTGGGTTGAATAATTCATCAACCGGGAAGTATACATTTGTGGGTAACGGATGGAATAATAGCGCGGATTCAGCATACAGTTTTGTCGGTGGGGGAGTGAATAACCACACCCGCGGTAGGTATGCGGCGGTAAGTGGCGGCCAGGGGAATTTGGCGAGTGGGAATTCTGCAACCGTGGGCGGTGGAAATAGCAACAACGCCAGCAACATGAATGCTACTGTCGGTGGGGGGTATGTCAATAATGCCAGCGAAAACAGCGCAACTATCGGCGGTGGCAGAAATAATACAGCCAGCGGGGCA
Organism: bacterium; assembly: GCA_036382775.1. Classification (NCBI taxonomy): domain Bacteria; species bacterium. The sequence continues at coordinate 1,652 of DASVHD010000004.1, forward strand.
TATGCAACGGTTTCTGGCGGATTTTATGGCACTGCAAGCGCCAACTATGCGACTGTGGGTGGCGGAAATTATAATTACAATGCCGGTGATTACTCAGTCATTGCCGGTGGTTATGCGGATACAATCACCGCGACCGGGGATTACTCATTTGTTTTCGGGATTAATAGCAATCTAACTCAGGATTCGACGATCATGTTGGACATTCCGCATGTCTGGTTCGGCACCGAAGCCACGGGCTATGAATTTCCGAGACAGCGAGGCACGAACGGCCAGGTCATGGTAACAAATGGAAGCGGTCAGCTAAACTGGGCTACTGCAGCGGCTTCTGATACGGATTGGATTATTTCCGGTTCTGATATGTATTCGGGCGTATCCGGTAATATTGGTATCGGAACTACCATACCTCGATATAAGCTTGATGTAAATGGGATAATATGTGGGGGCACGAGTGATACAGTGAATGCCACTTTTGGAGGAGTTTTATCCGGTTACAGTAACTTAGCGGGTAATGATGCTGCAGATACGGCGGCGACAATAGTAGGTGGATGGGATAACTCGGCGACCGACAAATGGACTTTTATCGGGGGCGGAAAGAGCAATTCTGCCAAAGGCTATTACGCGGTTGTGGCCGGTGGATACGACAACGCTACTGATTCAAGCTTTGCAACCGTTGGAGGTGGATATCTCAATACGGCTGGAGATAACTTCGCGACCGTGACCGGTGGATCGTCCAACGACGCGATCAGCAACTATTCCAACGTCAGTGGCGGAGAAGGCAATACTGCTAGTAATATCCATTCGACTGTGGGTGGCGGAGGTTTTAATACCGCCAGCGGCAACTATTCTATTGTAAGCGGCGGACAAAGCAACACTGCCAGCAACGACCATACATTTGTAGCTGGCGGCTATAACAACACCGCCAGCGGTACATATGCGACGATAGGTGGCGGAAGGACCAATCTCGCAAGTGGTGCTTATACCACGGTTAGCGGTGGCTATGCTGATTCCGCAATGTACCAATATGCCACGGTTGGTGGCGGATACAGCAATGCCGCCGATAGTGATTTTGCGACCGTGTCGGGCGGGTATAATAACACAGCCAGCAGTTATGGCTCGACCGTGAGCGGCGGCGGGAATAATACTAGTGATGGTGTTTATACCACGGTGTCAGGAGGAGGTATTAATATTGCTTATGGCTACTATACAACTATAGGTGGCGGAGCCAACAACTTGACCAACGGTAATTATTCGACAGTTCCCGGAGGATATGATAACACTGCTTCCGGAAATATGTCTTTCGCGGCCGGTAATAGAGCTAGTGCTGCACATCGAGGATGTTTTGTCTGGGCTGATTCATCATCAGGCAGTATTTTTTCTTCAACTGTTGCAAATCAGTTTCGGGTGCGGGCAACCGGTGGCATTGACCTTACCGGGAATGTAGCGATCCGAAACACAGCCGGCACGATCGTTGTTGAACTCGGCGAGGGACTTGATTATGCCGAGGGGTTCGATGTTCGGGATAAGGGCAATGTTGTTCCGGGCATGGTCTTGACTATTGACCCGGAGAATCCCGGTAAATTGAAGCTAAGCGATGAACCTTATGATATAAAGGTTGCAGGTATCGCGGCCGGCGCCAAAAATTTAGGTTCTGGCGTGCGCTTGGGCAATGGTCAGTTTGACTGCGATGTGGCGCTTGCCGGACGTGTTTACTGTAACGTTGACGCAACGGAAATGAGCATTGAACCGGGTGACTTATTGACGACCTCGGCGACACTAGGTTACGCGATGAAAGTTACCAACTACGCTCGCGCTCAGGGAGCGATTCTCGGAAAAGCCATGCAAAAGTTGGAAAGAGGCAAAAAAGGCCAGATTTTGGTTCTTGTGACGCTTCAGTAATGGAGGTTGAAATGAAGATGCTATCAGCAACCATCACTGTCATCAGCTTCTTTATCACCGTAATCGTTGAGATTGTGTTTTTCAACAATCTCATTGGGTTCAGCGCTCCGGTCACTCCCACGGAAGCAACGGCGATTGCCGATGTCTGGTACGCGATGGAATTGAATTCCGGCCATCTGAAGATGGAGGAAAGCGAGAGATCAAGCAGGTTGAGCGGGATCAAGGATCAGCAGGTGATGTATCTGGTCTCAGCCGACGAGCTGTTGGACGAATACCCGCACGATCGATCCGTGCTGGCTTATATCGTGATATTCAAGCCCAATGGTTTCGTGGTAGTTTCCGGCGATGACCGCATTGAACCGCTCATGGTGTGCAGCGCCGATTCCCGGTTTCGGTGGGACCAGCCAAAAATAAATTTCCTGAGGTTTTACCTGGGGAAAACTATGCCGGCTTTTTGGAAGAACATGCCGGCGCAGACAAACAAGAACTGGTCATTATTGCGCGGAAAATTGGCGGAAAACCTTGAACAGATGACCTTTGATGATAACGGAAGAGCTTACTACATACTTTGGTATACCGCACCATGGGACCAGACGAACTATTACAATGACACTTGCGCCGCTCATAACGGCGGCAATGAAGTGCCTACTGGTTGCGTGGCGACCGCCCTGGCGATCAAAATGCACTGTCACAGCTGGCCGCCCACCGGGAATGGTTCTCATAGTTACACTGATAATGACGGATCCATACAGTACAGCCATAATGTGAACCTTGGCGCGCAGTCTTACAATTGGGCAGCCATGCCGTATGACACCCTTGTAGCGCCGAATTCGGGAGTCGCGCGGGTTATGTACCATTCCGGTGTGACCGTGAACATGGACTATGAGCTGATTGAGTCCGGAGCAAATACCGGCAACGTCGCTGAAGCCATGAACAGTCATTTCCGATACCGGGGAGCGACCAGCGTATATGATTCCGCCAATCCATCCGGACATGAGGCCGGTTTGAAAACAAGCGTTGTCGGCCGCCTGCCGACCCAGATCGGCGGTTGGGGCCATTCGGTTCTGGTTGACGGGTGGACCGATCAATTCACCGCGCAATGGCATATCAATTGCGGCTGGAGCGGCGCGAATAACGGTTGGTACCTATTAGATATGTTGCCCCCAGGAGGAACCGGGGTTATCTCTAGATCGATCCCCTATGCCCAGCCGAACAACTGGATCTATATTGATAGCAGCTGGGTCGGCACGGAGGATGGGAGGATCAACGCTCCGTATAATACGCTCACTGAAGGCGAGGCGGCATCGATCAATGGCGGACAATTGATGATCAGGACCGGGACCTATGCTGGAGCGGGCAACGTACCTGTAACTTTCGATAATGCGGTTGAAATCAGGGCGTTTGGGGGTGACATCATGATGGGCGATAATCTGACGCTGACAAATTATGATGGGATTCTGCTCCATGGCAACGGGCAGCTGAAAATAACGCCGGCAAAATAAGGCAAATAATACCAATAGAATAAAAATGCCAAGGCGCAGAATCGAACTGCGGACACCCGGATTTTCAGTCCGGTGCTCTACCATCTGAGCTACCTTGGCGTTTTTGTCTTTCTAGTCTTTTTGGTTTCTCTGGTCTTTTTAGTTTGAACCAGATAGACTAGACAAACTAGAGAGACTAAATAGACTATCTTAATTACTTGCTGAGTATATCCACAATTCGCGGTGTGTCAATATATTCGCGAAACACGCCTCGTCATAGAGAGATTATTTTTAATTTTCAGAAGAAATCACAAAATTCAACATGATTTTGAAAAATTTTACAATAATAAAATATTCGTTATAATTACCGTGGTTTTAAGAGTATAAATTCAACATTTTATGGTTTTCGTTTAATCCCGCATCATGCATAGCGGGGCAGGGCGGATTTTGTTGTATTGTAAAATCAATACTTTTATTATTCCCTCATTATCGAATTTACATTATACTCCTTGACAATGTCTAAATAATGAGTAATATATACCGAAACATTGAAAATATTTTAAAGAAAAGGAGATGATAAAATGAAGGTGGCTGGGTATATCAAAGTAACCATTGTCTTTGAGCAATTACCTGACCGTTGGACCGTGCAATGCGTTGAGCTTGGCACGGCAACATTTGGTAAAACCTTGGAAGATGCAAAAGCTAAAATTATGGATGCGATATTATGCCATTTGAATACCCTCGATGAATTAGGTGAGACCGAATATTTCTTTAAAAAACATGGTATAAAATATTACGAGCAAAAACCAAAAGAAAAAAGAGAGACGGTTACAACATCTCTCAGCGATAATATTCTGGTTCAAAAAAGATTACAGCGCATTCCCGTTTTCGCTCATGCTCATGCATGAGTAAGTACACTACCGTACCTGCAATAACCCCAAACCAATTAATAAAACTCCTTTGTTTAGGTGAATGGGTAGAACATAGACGAAGCAAAGATGGCGTATGCATTAAACGCAAAATTGGGAAACATTGGCAAGTTGCCTTTATTCCAATACATGATGCAGTTCTTGATAGCGGCACATTACATGCTATTTTGGGAACAAAACAAACCGGCATTGGTCGCAAAGGATTATTGGATTTATTAAATAAATACGGCTTACCTTAAATAACATAATCAAAGCTCTCAGCAGTTTCTTAAAGACATAAACGGTACTATTTAATAGGTTTATCTTATACAGTTGGAATCTTCCACCAATCTTTTGCAATTACCCAAGAATATTGATCTTTTTCATCTTTTTGAAAGTTGCTTTTTTAAATCCGTACTCATGCATCAATTACAATATGGAGAAATTAGCAAAATTTAACATGATTTTGAATAATTTCACAACAATAAAATATTCGCCGTAATTACGATAGTTTTGAGGGTAAAAATTCCACATTTTATAGCAGGGCGGATTTCGTCCTCTTGATCTGGTCATCACTAAAGCGCTTATGCAGTTGTTGATCCATAATCAAACTCCTTTCTTGAAACCCAGATTATAGCTCTTTTGGGGTCTGTATGTTTAAAATAATACTTGACAAAAAAAGTTTGTCGATTATACTTTCAAAGAAGAGCAAATGAGAGAAATAAAAAGTATTTATTACAAATATTATCCTGGACTAATATTATATATTGATGATTTGTGGCAAATCATTAATATATTTAAAGATCACCCTAAAAAAACCGAATTAGTATTAGGCAAATATATCATTGACGACGTAAATGAGCTTAAGAATTTTCCTGATAAAAAAGCTAACTTTCTTACACTGACAGCTGACAGCCCGTATATAAAATTATATCTCAGCAAATCTAATAATTTTATAGCATTAGAAACAGAAGACAACCAATTTTTGCGTGGCTTATTAGTTAGAATTGAAAACATTATATTACGCAGAAGACGTTTTTGGAGTTATCTCAATCCTGTTTTTTTCTCGATTTTAATATTATTATTTACTATTATCTCAATGTTATACGTTATAATAACTATACCTTTTGGTACAAGATTTCTAATAACTTTATTTGCATGCTGGGCAATTCCTACCTCATTTGGGTATTTCATGCAATATTTAGAAAAAAATAAAAGTTTTGAAATATATTTATATGTTAACAAAGATGAACCAAATTTTTTCAAACGGAATAGTTCATCTTTATTTTTAGCATTCATTTGTAATGCTTTAATTCCAATTATTGTTGCTATTATAATTTTTTTTCTTAATAAAATATTGAATTTATTTTTCAAATAAGAAATACTCGAAGATATCTGCCAATACTCCGGGTTTTTTGTGAATTTTTACCAAAAATGCTCGATACCAGGTCCGCTACCTGAACCTTTTGCGGTAAAATATTAAAACCATAGATAATAGACTTGACTGGTTCCGGCGGTTCCGGTGTCAATATTTTATAACAGGACGAATTTTGTTTAAAGACTATGGTGTTAATGTTATTGACAGTAGAGAATAATTCATTATTATAGTAAAATAATTAAGGAGGTAGATCATGAAGAAAAAGAGTTTTGAGATGATAAAATTGCTTGCTGAACAATATACAAAAACCGCTTATAGAAAAGATATAAAGGATGTATATATTACATACGCAAAACACGATAAGGACATATGGAAAGTCAATGTTGAATTTAAAGAAGGAACAAATTGGGTTATGACTAAATCAGCTTGTCTCGAAATTAGCGCAACATCGGGTGAATTGTTGGCATTTTATAAAGACAGAACATGGCAATTTTAAATGGGAATGATACGACACAATATTATTATTCAGGGGATTAATAAAACGAAAAAACTAAATGCATTATTTGACAGTGGAGCTAATTACAATTATATTAAACGAAAGTTCTCTGACGGAGACGATGTTAATAATATAGGATTTCATGTCTTTGAAGGTCAATGTAAGGCAAGATTAGCCACAGAATCCACTGTTGATGGACAGAGAGTTAGATTTAAACAAATAAAAATAGATAAATGCCAGGAAGAAGAACCGTTGTTTGTTATTATAGATTCTTTATCTGAAGATGTGATCATTGGGGCTTATCAAATGCAAAAATTCGGTATAGTTTTAGACCTAACAAACGAAAGAATATTGTGAAATAAAAGCAGATTATTTTTTGAAAACTTTCAAGATCATATAATGGACAATTCAAAGGCACCTAAAATATTGTATGATAGTATATAAAACAATAAATTTCGCTTTATGATGAAAAACAAAGATGCTAAAAACAGATTTTTTGATTTAAAATATTTATACAATAGTGAAAGAAAAACAGAAACTGATACATACAACCAATCGCCAGAAATTTACAGAAGATTAAATGAGATAATAGATAAAATAATTTGCAAGTTGCCATATTTTTGGGGCGATTTCGATAATAACCTTACTGATAAAGGCGAACATCAGTATTTCTGTTCACTTAATTATATGCAGGCACCTTATACGTTTTGGCAGATTATTTCATTATACAGAAAAGGTTATTATTTGGAAGCAATTATTTTATGCCGCAATCTTTTTGAAACAATTATTCAAATGAAATATTTTTATAAATATCCTTATAAAATAACAGATGATTGGCAGCATGAATGTAGATTTATTAATCCGGATACTGTGAAAAATAGAAAAAGTGAATTATTCAAAGACAGCGAAAACAATAAATCTATACGTGTTGTATATGGGGAATTAAAAATTGGAGTTAGCAAGCAAGTGAAACAATCTTTTTATTATGTGGAATTTGAATGGACTGCGGAAGAAGCACGGCAACACTGTATGCAAAACAATGGCAAATTTTATAAGACTAATAGAAAGAATTTTAAAATGATGTTTGAAGAATTTGCACCTGGTTTTTATGATAAACATTATCCTATTTTTTGCGAAGCTGCCCATGGCACTGGTTTAAAAATACCCAACAAGCATGAAGGCGCTAGTACAATTACGATGCCGGGTTGTCATTATGATGTTCGAAAGGCAGATTTTATATGCATCTATTTAATCATTCTCCTTTATGCTTATATAAGTTTTTATAGTATAATCTATGACAAAAATTCGATTGAAAAAAACGCTCTATTATATCAGGAAATAATTGACAGTAAAAATTGGCTAAAAAGAATTATGCAAGATCATCAAAAAATCAACGACAAATCTGTGGGTTGGTATGATCACATTTATAAAATAATTAATAATATATGATGATTTATGACTATACATAAAATCCATAGGTCGCAATGTACAGCATATGGATTAGGGGCAACAACGTTGGGCCGTAGTCTCTTTGTAATAATAAAAAACTGTATTAGGGTTTATAATAATATACCGTATTGACTTAAAAGATATTTTGGATATAATAAACTATTAATCACTGATCTTTAAAAATTAAAAATTTGATTTTCTCATCAAGAGAGGCTGAGGGATGGGCCCTGTGAAGCCTCGGCAACCCGCCACAAATAATGGCAGGGTGCCAATTCCCGCCCGAAAGGGAGAGATGAGTCAATAAAAATGACCTTCCCGATCGGGGAGGTTTTTTGTTTCACGGGCGTAAACGCCCTACTCCGAATGGAGTAGAGCCCAGCCGTGCTGGATTATAACCTTCAGGCTCGTAAATTGATCGAAAGGAGGCTAGATGCCAAAAACGATAGAGGAGATAAACGCAAAAATAAAGGCGGGAAAGGCCGTCGTGTGCACGGCCGAGGAGATCATCGGTATAGCAAAAAAGAAAGGTACGAAAGCCGCAGCCCGGGATATTGATGTGGTCACGACCGGCACGTTCGGTCCGATGTGTTCATCCGGCGTTTTTATCAATACCGGGCATACCAAGCCGCGGATGAAGATCACTAAAGCGTTCCTGAACAATGTGGAAGCATTCTGCGGCATTGCTGCGGTCGACCTTTACGTCGGCGCCACCCAATTATCTGAGAACGATCCCGCGAATTCCGATCACCCGGGCGCGTTCAGGTATGGGGGAGGGCACGTCATAGAAGACCTGGTCGCCGGCAAGGAGATCAAGCTCAGAGCTTATGGTTACGGGACTGATTGCTATCCGCGTCGAGAATTGACAAGCAGTTTTACTCTACATCAGATCAACGACGCCTTTTTATTCAACCCCAGGAATTCATACCAGAATTATAATGTAGCGGTCAATCTTGGGAAAAAAAGGATATACACATACCTGGGTATGTTGAAACCGGGATTAGGCAATGCGAACTATTCTTCAGCCGGCCAGCTCTCGCCGCTGTTGAATGATCCGCTTTACAGGACGATCGGCATCGGCACCAGGATCTTTCTGGGCGGCGGGATCGGGTACGCGGCATGGCCTGGAACGCAGCACGATCCATCCGTTGCAAAGACGGCACGCGGAGTACCCAGAGGCGGTTCCGGAACGATCGCGGTCATCGGCGATCTGAAACAGATGAAGTCGCAATGGCTGCGCGGGACGAGCGTGGTCGGATACGGCGTCAGCCTTACGGTCGGCATCGGCATTCCAATACCAATCCTTGATGAGGAAATGCTGGTCTATACAACTGTCACCGACAGGGACATCGTCGCGCCAGTCGTCGATTATTCTTATGAATATCCTAACCTCACGGGAAAAATAGTTGGCGAAACCGATTACGCGTCGCTAAAGTCGGGCAAGATAAAGATCGGCAAGAAAACTGTTCCCACATATCCTATTTCCAGTTATCCCAAAGCCCGCGAGATCGCGCAGACTTTAAAATCTTGGATCGTCGGCAAGCGGTTTTTTCTCACTAATCCGGTGCAGTTGCTGTCCGGAAAGGAATCGGGCGTGAGTTTCAGGGCGTTTGGCGGCCGATACAGATGAGGATGAAGTTACGAGGTTGAGAAGTTAGGAAGATATGAAAGGAGGAACAATGACTATATCAAAACGCGTCGTACTTCATTTTCCGCCATCGCTGGTGGAAGAACCAATGACGTATGTTCTGGTCAAAAAGTTCAATGTTATGTTCAATATCTTGAAAGCTCGCGTCTCGGTCGATGATGGCGAAGGCGCACTGCTGCTTGAACTGACCGGGACTGAGCGCAACATGAATAATAGCCTAATATATCTCAAACAGCTGGGCGTAAAAACCGAAACGCTCGATAAGGACCTTGTACGCGCTGATGAAAAATGCGTGCAGTGCGGTATCTGCGCGCTGGTCTGTCCCACGAGCGCGTTCAGCATCACGGCACGCGAGATGACTTTGAACTTCGACGCGGCGAAATGCATAGGCTGTGATGAATGCCGCAAAAACTGTCCTTACGGCGCGATAAAGACGTATTTCCCGTAGGACGGGGATGCAGGGATGAAGAGAAGTTAAGATGCCGGGATGAAGGGATGCGGATAAGAGCAAGATAAAAAAGGCACAGGGAATGAAAAGGCAAGGTTACCAGCCGCGAACTTATCGGTCGATGTGCCATGGACAGAAAATGGTAAATTTCAACGTGGTCATCGGTGAAAGCGACTTGTTGATACGGGCTGATCGCGATTTGTATAGCGAAGCGCATAAGATCCTTAGTTCGCTGCGGCATGATTTTAAATCTTATATTGACAGTGATAAGTCATTCTTGACCTCTCTGGAACCGCTTTTTGTACCGGCAACGGCGCCTGAAATCGTAAAAATTATGGCGAAGGCCGGCAAGGAATTTGGCGTAGGACCCATGGCAGCAGTGGCGGGTGCGATAGCGGAAAAAGTTGCCTGCGATCTGACCAGCTATTCGCAAAATGTGATCGTTGAGAACGGCGGAGACATATACATGTTCGGCAAACAGCCGATCACCAGTGCCATCTATGCCGGTGATTCGCCGCTATCAATGAAACTCGGGATCGCGATTGAACCCAGTCCTGGGGGTGTTAGTATCTGCACATCGTCAGGGACAGTCGGGCATTCCTTGAGTTTTGGTAACGCGGATTCAGTCTCAGTGATATGTGACAACGGAAGTATGGCTGACGCTGCTGCTACAGCTATCTGCAATATCGTAAAGAGCGATAAAGACCTTGAACAGGCAGTCGATTTTGCACGAAAATTCAAGCAAATAATTGGTCTGGTAATCATTATAAAAGAAAAAATTGCGGTCTTTGGTGAGAGAATAAAGTTGGTTTACATATAGCGCTAATGAATGCGTAACTTTTCAAAATCTGATGGAACAAATGTAGCCGCAACCTTTAGAGTCTGTCCTGAAGAAATTCAGGATTGCGAAATTACTTTAGATTTCAATAGGTCTTTACGCAGGCTGAAGCCTGCGGCTACAACTTCCCCCTTTAAAAAAGGGGGAAAAAGAGGAATTTGCATTCTGGGCGTATTAAGTGGTTCTGTATGTAAGATTAAACTTAATGTATATTGAGTATTGGTAGATAAAACAATATTGCTAATAAAATTATGAAAAAGCCTATAATATCGAAGAAAATGCCTGTTCTTACCATCCTTGTTATCGGCACCATGCCTGACCCATAAACAATAGCGTTCGGCGGTGTTGATACCGGCAGCATAAAACCATAGCTGGCGCCGATACATGCGCCCAAAGCGGGTCCCAGAGGATTAATGCCTGCGGTTTGGGCGAGGGAGATCATGACCGGGATAACCATGTTCGCCGATGCGGTGTTCGATGTGATCTCGCTGACCAGGATCCCGAGACCGATAGAGATCGCGGTTATCGAGGTTGCATTGCCGGCATGGGTGATCGATAATATCCATTTCCCCAAAGCTTCAGCCAATCCGGTCGTGAACATCAACGTGCCCAGTGCTAATCCACCGCCAAAGAGCAGTATCGTCCCCCAGTCGATCTTCACAGCATCCTGCCAGTTCATAGTAAATCGTCTTTTCCGCCAATCGACTGGAAGAACAAATAGAAGGGCAGCACCGATGATCGCCGCGACTCCTTCGGGGATATGGCTTTCATACCATTTTGAAATATTCGAACCTGATCCGGCGATTAAGGCGAAAAAACCAGGCAGTACCCACATGACGACCGTAATTGAAAAAGCGATCAGCACGTTCCGTTCGCCGGTGGTCATGGGTCCGATCGCTGCCTTTTTTTCTTTTATATACTCGTCGATCCCGGCAATGGAGCGAGTTTTTGAACGGTACATAACATTGAGAAGTACGAACAATACAAAATACATGATAATGACAAGGGGAACAGCCAGGACCATCCATTGAAAAAACGATATTCTGATGTTAAGCAGTCGGTTGATCATGCCGATCCCGATCAGATTGGGCGGCGTGCCCACCGGTGTGCCGATGCCGCCGATCGATGCGCCGTAAGCGGCCATGAGCATAAGCGCCGTCGAATATTTAAGGCTTTTCGCCGATATGTTCTTTTTGGATCTTTCTGATACCACGTGGCATAGAGAATTAATGATGCCGATGCTGATGGGGAGCAGCATCGCGGTGGTCGCCGTATTGCTGATCCACATGGATATGCATACCGCGATCAGGCCGAAAGTGAATAGGATCTTACTGGTGCTTGTGCCGATAGCCTTTACGCTGAGCAGGGCAAAGGCAATGCGCCGGTCAAGTTTGTGAAGTGACATTGCTTCAGCCAGTATGAAACTGCCGATGAACAGGAAAACGACCGGATCAGCGAACGGTGCAAAAGCCTGTTTGGCGGCTTCCACGCCGGTGATAACGGCAAGGCACGCTCCGATCAGTGCCGTGACCGGGATGGGGATCGGCTCGGTGATCCACCAGATGATCACCAGGAACAATACTGCGGCCAAACGGTTGGCCGATGGTGACAGTCCGGGTAAATGGATGAAAAAGAACGCGGCGAAAACGAGCGGTCCGACAAACAGACCAAGCGTTTTGCGTATTCGTTCGAACCGCTCTTCGGCTGGGGAGATCACTTCGATCGGTTCCATAGACTGAAATAATATTATATTATGTACAACAAAAGTCAAGGGATCGCCGGAACATAAATAAAATTGTTTCCTCCTTAGTGTCATTCCCGCGAAGGCGGGAATCCAGGACATAAAACATCTGGATTCCGTGTCCCTTCGTTTGACTCAGGACTGTTAGCAAGCACGGAATGACGGCACTGCTTTTCACTCAGTTCATTGACTTTAACTGTAATCACTATATAATAAACGCATTTAGAAAACATGCGAAAAACAAAGAAGACACTTATACCATGAATATCGGTGAGTTCGCCGCGCTGGGCACGGCCTTGTGCTGGTCGGTCGGATCGATCTTTTTTACGATAGCATCGCGCCGCATCGGTTCGACCATCGTGAACCGGCTCAGGCTGCTGCTCGCATTAATTTTTCTGTTCGGGCTTCAGCTTATTCTCCGCAAGACGGTCATGCCCTGGCAGGCTTCCACCCCGGATCTAATGTGGTTTGGCGTTTCCGGCATTATCGGGTTCGCGATCGGCGACAACTTCCTTTTTCGCGCCTTCGTGATACTTGGACCCCGCAAAACCATGCTCATTATGTCGCTCGTCCCGGTCTTTGGGGTATTACTGGCATGGTTCTTCATGCATGAGATTATCGGGCCGCTTAAGATCATCGCTATTATCATCACGCTGCTGGGGGTGGCCTGGGTGATCCTGGGGCAGAAAAATGACACGACCGGCAAGGGATCTTTTGTCGAAGGGCTGGGGATGGCGCTAGGTGGTGCCCTGTGTCAAGCCCTTGGTCTTTTGTTGTCAAAAAAAGGCTTAGCCACGGGGCTGGACGTCGTTTCCGGTAACGCGATAAGGATATTCGTTGCCGTTTTAATAGTCTGGTTCTTTTCCGCTATCAAAGGGAATACTGGTCAGTCATTCCAACGACTTACCGATAGAAAAGCCGCGCTGGGAGTTGTCGGCGGAGCCATATTTGGTCCTTTTTTTGGTGTAACACTGTCGCTAGTCGCGATCCAGCATACATATATAGGGATCGCCTCGACGATCATGGCCTTGCCTCCGATCTTCCTCATCCCTCTATCCAGGCTGGTATTTAAGGAAAAGATCACCCTGCCCGCGGTTGCGGGCACTATCGTCGCCATTTTTGGTGTTGCCCTGATATTCCTATTGCCCTCCTGAAGCTGTTTAAGAGAAGCCGCTATTGACATTTCATAAAAATTCATTAATATTATCTACACTATGAAAACTGACTTGCGGGAAGAGATAATAAGCTCGCTTAAAGGACCACTCCGCGATTATAACGAGAATTACAAGACTTTTCTTGATATCGGCAAGGAAATCGAGTTCACTCTGCAGGCAGATACTGAAATCCTGAGTGAAATCCGGCGGAAGTTTGATAATCTTTCAGCGACTGTCCAGCTAGAATTTGAGGGCACTTCGGTATTTGACCAGGAGATCAAGAACGCCAAGGACCTGTTATACCAGAGTATCGCAAAGGTCAATGAATCGGCGACCGTATCGAATGTCATCAACGAGGATCTGAGTTTTGTATCCGATATCCTTCAGAAGATCCATAATGAGGGCATGCAGCTTGATGATCTTATCAAGAATATCAATATCGTTTCAGAATCGATCGAGGTTGCTTCACGCAATGCCGGGATCACCGCTTTCCACGCCGGCACGCAGGGACGTGGCTTCGAGGTCATCGCACGGGAAATGACGGGTCTGGTCCGGAGTTCACAGGTGCCGACGCGGTTAATCCCAAATATCTCTGCCGGGATCATCAACAGCATGCTCGAACTTGGCAGCGACCTCCAGAAGATCATGGATATAGTCGCAAACCTCCATGATATTACCGATAAATTCAGTCATATTGTCAATGACCTTCTGTCATTCATCCCGGAGATCGAAGGCGGTATCAAGGGGGTGTCAGACAGCATCGCGTCACAAAAGGAATTGCACAGCATCCTGCATAAGGAGAACGACAAGCTGGCGCGACGGCTTGATGAAGTATATGCGACTGCCCGTTCATCCGCGGTCACCGAGATATACCTATCCGCGATGTTCCAGCATATTACCAATATCAAGGACGATCTGCTGAAATCGTCGGACGATTCCAGTTTCCAGTCGATCTACAATTCATTTGGCCGGGTCCTATCCGGCGCGGTTAAGAAAGAAGACAAGATGCTAAGGGGCATTTCATTGGAGACTTTCGAAAAAATAGAAACCCAGTCGTCAGACCGCGTCATTCTGCAATTTGTGTCCGAAGCGAGCCACCTGAACCAGATCATCCAGAACATCGCGAACCAGATCAAAAACTGGTCAAAGACCAACAACCTGACGATCGATGTTCTTTCCAAGGGTGTTTTATTTTACGATGATATCACGCTGATCCTGGGTACGTTGAAGAAACGGATCAGTGGCATCAAACAGTTGACCGATGAAATCAATGCTCCGCTGCAGGACCTGAAGAAGATCACTGAGCGGTCTCGGATCCTGGGTTTATATGCCGGGATCGAAAGCGCCCGGGGTGGCGAGTTCGCTTCGTCCCTCGGCGTCGTGACGCGGGAGATCAAGAGCCTGTCCCAAAAAACAACGTCATTCGTGGACCGCATCGATGAGATCGGCACTCAGATGCTGAACGATTTTGTGCAGCTTTCGGCTAACATCGGCAAGAGCATGAGCGATGTGGAGCACGGGATAAGTCTGCTTAAACATGCGATCGGCGCCGCCAACGAAAACAAGCGCGTCCTTGATAACCTCAACAACCTGTCCAATGAAATGGTTGAATCGATCGCGAACATGGTGAACCAGTGTAAAACGCTGGAGGTCAAGATAAAATCGTTCAGTGAGGATTATAAAAAGATCGGGGTTGATTTCAACCAGTACGTGAGCGCGATCCGCTCAAGCACCGACGCTTCCGAGCGGATACTCGAGGTGCTTAACGAACACGAAAAAGGCATTTCCATCCTGGAGCGCAAGGCGAAAACGCTCATTTTTTGCGAGACTGAAGATCCGCTCGAACTCGACCCGGCCAATAAGACTGATTCAACGAGCCACCAGGTCGTGACCCAGATCTTCACCGGGCTGTTAAGTTTTGATTCATGCCTGCATTTGATCCCGGGAGTGGCTGATTCCTTTGCTGTCTCAAAAGACGGCCGCACGTGGGATTTTACCCTGAAGAGGGGCGTGAAATACCATAATGGTTCGATGGTAACCGCGCGCGATGTCGTGTCCACGATCCAGCGGGTCTTACGGGGACCGAATATGAGCTTCATTGATTATGCCGATGAGGTGCTTGCGCTCGATGAATTAAGAGTACGGTTCACGCTTAAATATCCTTACCTGCCGTTCCTGGCGAATCTGGCATGCGGGGCGTGCGATATCACACCGCTTGATTTTTCCGCGAATAAACCTGTGGGGTGCGGTCCGTACAAATTTATCAGCTGGGAAAAGGGCAAAGAGATAGTGCTCGAGGCGAATGAAGAATTTTTTGACGGCCAGCCGTCTGTCCAGCAAGTCATTATAAAGATCGTTCCTGACAATAATGAATCGCTGGCGCTTTTCCAGGAAGGCAAGATCTCGCTCATGCAGTTATCAGCCAACATCGCGTCCCGGTTTAACCAGGATGAAGTCAGGACCGGACCAGTGCTGTCCACTCAGTACATTGGTATAAACATGCGGATGGAAACTCCACTCAAGGACCGGCGCGTACGCCAGGCGATGAACCATGTATTGGACCGCGATCATTATGCCAAGGATATAATGCAGAACACTGCGGTCCCCGGATACGGGATCTTTCCGCCGGGCATGGCAGTCTTCAACAGCGAGCTTGAAAGTTACCGCTATGACCTGAAAAAAGCGCGCGACCTGATGAGGGAGGCCGGACACCCGCATGGGATCGACAATACTTTTGTTCTGGACATTCGTGAAGGTCAGGAGCCCGCTCTCCGGGCCGAATACATCAAAAATTCTCTGGAAAAGATCGGCGTCAAGGTCGTCCTGAACCCGCTTCCCTGGAGGGACCTGCTCGAGAAGTCGTACAACGGTGAATCTGTGCTCGCCATGCGGGGATGGGTGTCCGATAATGGTGATCCCGACAATTTCCTTTTTCCACTTTTCCATTCGCGAAGCTTTGGACGACCGGGCAACATCACTTATTATCACAATAAAGAGATCGAGGATATGATCGAAACCGCACGTTCTGAACGCAGCGTAAAGCGCCGTCTGCAGCTATATCAAAAAATGGAGCGGATCATCGTCCATGACGCCCCCTGGATATTCTTATCGCATGGCGTTGACAGCTGGGCGGTCAGGAACGATGTCGGCGGATTCAAGGTTGATCCTTTTGGCATCGTACGCTTTAGGAATCTCTGGTGCGTGTGATGGATACGATCATAGTTTTCAGGGTCGGTGAGGAGCTTATTGGTATCGATATCGCTAAAGTCCGAGAAGTGACCGAGGTACAGGTTCCGGTCGCAGTGCCGCGCGCGCCTGACTTCTTGCTGGGATTGGTGAATGTCAGAGGAGAGGTCGTGCCGGTCCTGTCGTTACGAAAAAGGCTCGGTTTTGGCGGCGATGAACTTGGCTCGGTATTGCTGGTCGTGGACCACGAAGGGAGAGTGGCGGGTCTCAAGGTCGACGCCCTGCTAGGGACACGTAAGATCGTGGAGCGCAATATCCGCAAGGATTCCGAGCTTCTGTCGACCAAAAAGGAGAAGGATTTCTTTTTGGGCGTTTATGAAACGGACGAAAAACCGGTTCTCATATTGGATTTATCCAAGACCTTATCAAAGGAGGATACATGAGGGTTCTGATCGTGGACGATGCAATGTTCATGCGTCGTATGCTCAGCGACATACTGGAAAAAGGCGGTCACACTATCTGCGGCGAGGCGGCAACTGGAAAGGAAGCGGTTGATCAATACAAACAGCTTAAACCTGACTTGGTGACGATGGACATCATCATGCCTGACATGAGCGGCATCGAAGCTGTGAAAGAGATCAAGAAGATCGATCCCCGTGCGAGGATCCTGATGGTCTCGGCGATGGGCCAGCAAGCTCTGGTCCTGGAAGCGGTGCAAGCGGGTGCAGTCGACTACGTGGTTAAACCGTTCCAGCCTTCACGGGTGCTGGAATCGATTGAAAGGATCATAAAGAAATAGACCATGGAAAGTTACCTGGAACTTTTTATCAGCGAGACCGAGGAATTCATAAAGAACCTTAACCGCGAACTGCTTGTTCTCGAATCCGATACCAAGCGGTCATCCTCGATACTCGAGGTGTTCCGGGCATTCCATTCGATCAAAGGAATGGCACAGACCATGGGTTTTGACGACCTCGCGACGGTTACCCACCGCGTTGAAGACCTGTTGACCCCGGCAAAACAGTCAGGTGTGATCGATATTCAGCTTGTCAATTTTTTGTTCATTGTGGCGGATTTTCTTCATGAATCGGTGCAGGCGATCCGGCAGAAAAAATCGACGCCACCGGCCGGCCCTATAATACAAACCATTGAAAAACTAGCGCGCGGGGAGATCATCGACATCACAGAACAGGGTGTGTCGGCCAAAGAAATTTCCGAGATAAAAGTAAAAATGTCGAAGCTTGATAAACTATTCAATCTTACCAATGAGTTGCTTATAACAAAATCGCGGCTTTTAAAGCTCAGTCATCAGCTTGGTGATCAGGATATTATTATGACGGGAGAAAACGCTTCCCGTCTCATCAGCTCCCTGCAGGACGAAGTAATGCGCCTACGGATGATGCCCTTGTCGACCGTCTTCGAATTTTTTCCCAGATGGCTAAGGGATGAGGCAAAGCGGGAGCAAAAGGACGTTGAGTTCGTGATGACCGGCGGAGAGATCGAAGTCGACCGTTCGATCATCGATGTGCTCAAGGAACCTCTCATGCACCTGTTGCGCAATGCGCTGGACCACGGTATCGAGAACAAGGGAAAGATAACGCTCGGTGCGTATCGGGAAAAAGATCGGATCCGTATTTCCGTGACCGATAACGGAAAAGGGATTGATGCCGACGAGGTGCGCCGGCTTGCCGTGGAACGCAAGATCCTGTCCGCTGAGCAGGCGAGGATCATGCATAAAAATGACGTATACAAGATATTGGTCATGCCCAATTTTTCTACAAAGAAAGAAGTGACCGCCATGTCCGGGAGAGGGATCGGGCTTGACATCGTGAACGCCGCGGTCACGAAACTGGGCGGCCGGCTGGAGATCGCGTCCGAAAAGAGCGCCGGTTCTGCTTTCACGGTTGAACTCCCTTTAAGCCTGGCCATCGTACGAGCGATGGTGTTTACCCTGAATAAACAGCGGTTCGCCCTGCCTTTGAACTACGTGAAAGAAACCTTTTATATTGAAGAGGATTCCGTGAAAACGATTTTTCACCGGGAACTTTTTCCGCTGCGCGACGAGATCCTTCCTCTGGTCAGGGTTGGAGAACAACTCAACGGCGGCAGTACGGCCGGCAGAAAATCGGTCATCGTCGTGCAGTATCAGAATATCAAGCGCGGATTCATTATCGATGAAATAATCGACGAAGAAGAAGTCGTGGTAAAGAAACTCGATCCCTTGCTTCCCAGCACGATTTATTCAGGCAGTTCCGTCTATGCAGATGGCCAGCCGATACTCATTATTGATCCAAGGGGGTTTGAATGATAAATGCCAAGAGCCTTACTCCCGTTCAAATTGATGCTTTGACTGAAGTCGCAAACATCGGGAGCGGTCATGCCGCCACGTCATTGTCACAACTACTGGGCAAAAAGGTCATGGTGCGCGTACCAAAGATCTACACGGGCGCACTTGAGGATGTGATCCTTAGGATCGCTGATCCTAATGATGTTGTCGCTTCGGTCCTACTATATTTTCTGGGCGACCTCACCGGTCGAACGCTCTTGCTATATCCCTACGAAGATGCCCAGGAACTCACCGCCCTGTTGCTGCCGGAAAAGCAGGAAAATACGATGGAACTGCAGGAAAGCCTCCTCAAGGAAGTGTCCAACATCCTTTCGTGCGCTTATATGAACGCGTTGGGGGAGCTCCTGGGGCTCTTGATCCTACCATCGGTGCCGGGTATGATCATTGACATGGTGGGTGCCGTGCTCTCAAGCGTAGTCGTTGAATTTGGCCGGGAGAAAGATTTTATCTTCTGTATTGAAACTGAGTTCGATCTTGGTGATACACCGCGGCCGCTCCGCGCCTATTTTCTCCTTCTTCCGGATACTACAAGTCTCGAGTTGATCCTTAAAAAGCTAAACCTGGCGGACTAGCGAGCTAGCCATGATATCATCTGAGGAATACAAGATACTCAAGAGCTTCGCGGAACGAATACCCGACAATGACCCGGGAGCGCATAATAACCTTGCCGTTGTTTACTACAACAAGGGACTCTATGATGATGCCATCGGTGAGCTGGAAAAGGCTTTGCAGATCGATCCGAATTTTTTGCTGGCTCGGAACAACATGGACCTGATTCTGAAAAAGTCTGGAAAACTTGAAGACAAAGCCAAGGAATTGGGCCGCATGATCGAGACGGAACCGTTCGATGAGCACAGCACTTTGGAGCTCGCCGACACTTACAGGAAATTGAATCGTTTTTCACAGGCGATCATCTTTTATAAAAAGGTCCTGGACTACAATCCCGGTTCCTACGAAGCCCACTTTGGACTGGGGATTACGCTGCGTTCCCTGGGGAAGTACGATGACGCCCTGGAAGAGCTAAAAAGAAGCCTTGAAATAAAGATATCACCGGAAGGGTACCGATCGCTCGGTGAAGTGTACTTCAACAAAGGGGTCATCGATCTAGCGATTAAGAGCTTCCAAGAATCGATCCTCATGGATTCAGCTTCGGCCGAGGGGCACTTCCTTCTTGGTTTTGCGCTCGGTGAGAAAGGAAAACTCAAGGAAGGGCTCGAAGAGATCCACCGGGCGATCGCGATTAATCCGGCGCTCGCGCAATTCGAACCGAATTTGCCCATTGACCTTAAGGAACATAAAGGCCAGTGGGATTTTTTAAAGGAACAACTGGGGATCCCCAAAGCCTCGGTCAATGAATACCAGGCCCATTTTAATCTCGGGATAACGTATTTAAATAAGGGTTTGTTCAGCGAATCAAAGAGAGAATTTGACGAATGCCTTAAAGTCCGGAACGACCATGCGGAACTCTTGACCGCTCTTGGCGAGATCGAGATATTTTTGAATCATCTTCCCGAAGCGCGGAAGCATCTGGACCGCAGCCTGGAAATAGATTTTTCCTCCGCGCGCTCTGCCAATGACATGGGGATCGTTTTTCTGAAGAACAATGATTATGCCAATGCCGAGGTTTGGTTCAACAAGGCCATCGGCATCGAACACAATTATCCGTCAGCGGTCAACAACATCGCGGTCGTTGAATTGTCCCAGAACAAGATAGAACCGGCGATCACGCGGCTGCAGCAAGCCGTGAAGCTGGGCAGCCAGGAGGCGCGATATAATTTGGGAATGTACTACTTAAGAAAAGGCGATTATGAGCACGCCCTGAAGACCTTTAACGGCTCCACAGCAGACGATCTTTTTGCCCAGGGGCTTATTTACAGCGAAACCGGACGCGACGAGGAGTCAATCACCGCTTTCAAAGGCACCCTCAATATTGCGCCCATGTATGCAGGCGCTTATTATAACATGGGTTTTGTGCTCATGAAGGTCGGCAAATACGACGAGGGCCTTTCGTATATTCGTAAAGGGATGGAGATCGAACCGAACTTCGAAAAGGAAAAATACCGCCTGGCGATTGACTCGGATCTATATGAATTTGGACCTTATTACACGATCGCTTCCGCAAAAGAGTTGGCTGAAGCGCCGGAGCAGCTGCCGGAATTCTTCCCATCGATCGAACCCGAACCGAATACCGAAGATTTCATTAGCATGGCGGAGAACGCCGTCCGTCGTAACGAACTCGATAACGCGCTGGCCATGGTGGAGGAAGCGATCAAGCGGAGTCCTGAATCCAACCAGCCGATCATTATGAAGGCCAAGATATTGTTCCAGAACGATAACTACGATGATGCGCTTGATGTGCTCAATGCCTATAGCGCGAAACACCCCGATGACACTGAGGTCAAACAGGTGACCGCTGAGCTGCTGAAATCGGTCGGTCAACTCGAAGAAGCCAGGCAGCATTATGAAGCGCTCGCGGAAAAGCAGCCTCAGAAGGCAGAATGGCTCAGCGAACTGGCATCCCTTAATTTTACACTGGGCGCAAACGACCGGGCGCTGGATATCTATAACCGCCTTTTTGCGCTGGACAACAATAATGTGCAGACGCATCTCGGTCTTCTGAAGATCTACCTGAAAAACAATTCCAAGGATAAAGCCCTGACTCATGTGCAGTTCCTGGAGCAGCATCATCCCGACTTGTATGATGCAAATGTGTATACCGGCATTTACTGGCTTGATAATGGCGACAGGCAAAAAGCTGAAAAGTTACTGGAAAAGGCGATCGAACTTGACCATTCAAGGCCGTTGCCCTATTATCACCTGGGCTTGGTCGAAGTCCAGCACGGCGATTTTATGAATGCCTGCGATCATTGGAAAAAAGCACTACTCTTGAGCCCGGATGACGATCTAAGCGAAAAGATCACGCACTGCCTGAATATAACAATGGAAATGTTGGAATTTTTAAAGAAAGAGATCCGATGAACCGTCTTAAAAATTACTGGTCGATACACGCCCCGAGGAGGTGTTAACATAAGATGGCTGACGAACTTATCATAGATTCCAAAGCTCTGATCTTTGCGACTCTTGCCGATGTGTACTTGTCGTCAGGCATGGTCGATGAAGCGATTTCCATCCTTAAGGATGGTCTCGGCAGAAATCCCAATTATACCCTGGGCAAGATCATTTTGGGGCGAGCCTACTATATGAAGGGAAATATAGATGAGGCTTTGAAAACGCTGGAAGCCTTATACCCTGAGGCTAAAGACAGCGAGAACACGAATCTTTATTTAGCCCGGTGCCATAAGCGCATTGGTGACCTCGATAAAGCCGCGCAGTTCTACGAGATCGTCATGAAGATCAATCCGCAGAATAAGGATGCTCGTCAGGAACTCGACAGTATAGCGCCGAAACCTGCGGTTGCATCCCCCAAGGCAGAAGAGCCGGTTATCGAGACTACGAATCTGCCGCCAACTATAAAGGAAGCGGCAGTCGTTGCCGTTCCAATAATGGAAGAACCGGTTATTGTTGATAAAAAACCGCCCGTCGAAAAGATCGATCAGCCGGTCGAACCACCCGTAAAAGAGCCGGTAATCCCCATCGTAGACACTATACCGCAGGCGATGCTGCGGGAAGAGATCGATACCGAAAAAGAAACACTGGAAAGCGCACCGCCGAAAACCGAACCTCAGGCGGTGGAAAAAGAACCTCCGGTCACGGAAAAACCGACAGCTGTTAAGCCCGAACCAAAACCGACGCCCGAACCGGAATTGACCAGAGCGGAGAGAGTCGCGGAGATCGAAAAACTGCTGGGTGCGAAGGCGCCCGAGGAAGCGCCGGTCGTACCACCGCCGGCAAAGCAGGAAAAAGAGACAGCGAAAAAAGAAGAAGAAAAGGCAGAGGAAGTACCGATACTGCCCGAGATCGGGTTCGAGATCCCGACGGCAGCGGCAGCACCACCTGTCCAAGCAGCAGGTGTTTCGCCGCTCGATACGCTTAAGGAACCCATGTCGCACCTTTTGAAGCTCAAAGCAGTAAAGGGCGCGTTCATCTGCTCGCGGGACGGATTGTTGATCCAGAATTCATACGAGGCGCGCGAGGATATAGAAGAGATCGCGGCACTAATCGCGGCGATCTGCAACGAAGCCGATGATTCCTTCAAGTTCCTCAAGGAAGGTGCCATGGAAAAATGCATTATCGAAAAAGGCGACGAATCGGTCTGCGTCGTCACCGCTGGCGAATCGCTCCTGTGCATAGTCACGAAACCGGAAGCTAAACCGGGATTGGTTTTCGTTTACGCCCGCAAGATAATCGAACAGATCCGGGAAATACTCGGGTAGGAGGGGACATGAAACTGCAGGAATTGACAAAGATCCCCAAAGTTCTGGGAGCCGGCGTCGCCGGCAAGGACGGGTTCATCGTGGAAAGCCAATTCGCAGTGGGCTATGATCCGGAAAAATTCGGCGCCATGGCCGCACGGATCATGAACCAGATAAATAAAAGTCTCAAGATCGAAGCCAGTTCGATCATTCTTTATTCGCCTAATATGGTTTTTTTCGCGCGTGCGAAAGGCGATGGGATAATCTTTGCGATCGGTAATAAGGATGCCAACCTCGGCCTGCTAAAGATCAAGTTCGATAAGATCTAAAAGCGCTTCTTATTTATTTTCGAGATCGATCAGGGGATAGGTGTAGCTGTCGGGGATCTTTTGTTTTGACTTTCTGTAATTAGTAATATACTGACCGCAATTGCTGCCGATCTGATTTTCTTGCCATTCACCGATACTTAACAGCACGTCAAAACCCGCGTTCCTCAATTCATCGAGTATCACGCAATCCTGCTTGTCGGGTCTTATACAAGACCGGATATTGTTCGCTACGGCTTTGGAGGTTGGGTTCAGGGGCGTCACCTTAATCATAAAATGCCGGGGATCAAAGTATCGCCGCAGCACGTCGGGATCAACGGGCATGCCTTCCGCTAAGGCAAAATTGAGCGTGATCTTGCGTCCTCCTTCGGAGTAAAAATCGTTACCGTAGTCGGCGATATCTCTGAATTCCCATTTTTTTGCCGGAATCATCCAGTTACGCAATCCAATATCGGTCGTGTGCACGGAAAACTGCAGCTGGAAACGATCGTCATACAAGCTTTTTTTCACTGACAATAGCCGCTTGAAAAAACGGTTATGACCGGCAGGCGCGATCGTTGAAACGCAAGGCATGAGCCCGGGAGCTTCATATCTGCCCGGAAGATGCTCCAGAACATCAATGACCGCGTTGTTGAGCGCCGGCTCGCCAATCCGCGCGAACTGAACCTTGAATTTTTCAGCCGGTATGCGGTTGTCAGGATATCTGTGGCCAACCATATAATCAGTTTGAAACAGCATGTCTTCGGCAGAAAGCATGCCGTGATATGATCCTCCGGCGTCGCAGTAAGGACACTGGATCGGGCATCCATACATCGTGGATATGATCAATACCCATTTCTTATCGCGGGGGCTCGGGGGCTGTATGGCTTCAACGAATTCTATGATCTTGTCGGCACTTTTTTTTGCTAAGTATACCACGGCCAGGTCGTCACTGCCGGTTTTAGCGATCACGCGCATTGATCACACCCTCCGGTCACGTTGTCTACGCATTGTCGTCCATTTATTGTTTATTTCCATGGCTGCGCGCAGGCCGTTGCCGGTTGCGATCGCGATCTGCCGGTACCGGCCATTTTTCGCATCGCCTACAACATAGAGTACTTTTTTGCGGATCAGTTGTTTTTTCAAAACAAGCAATCGCGGTTTCATATAGGCGAGATCAGGCAGTCTGCCTAAGGCGGCAACAATATAATTTACTTTAATTAAATCGTTAAAATGCCGCAATCTGATGAGAACTCTTGTTTTATTAATATCAATTTTCATGATACACACACCACCCAAATAAACAACTCGGCGGCTTTGCAGGGCCGCCTGCCATAAAGCAGGCAGGCATTTGGCTCTTGCGCTTCGGGAAAGAATATAAACATTATTCCTTTTCTGCAGGGATAAGGCATAATCAAAAGCAGCATCACCGGCGCCGATAACGGCGACAGTCCTGCCCGAGATATGACGCAGGGGATGCACCCCGTATATTACTCGACTATCGTCACCGTGAAAAAGAGCTTTGTCCATGCGTCGGGGATAGGTGCCTGAGGCAGCAACCACGATGTCAAAAAAATAGCGTCGGCGGCTTGTTTCAAGAATAAAGCGATCGCGCGAATGATCGAGCATGGAGACTTCATCCCTAACGAATTTTACCGCGTGGCGCCTGAGTTGTTCACTTATTAATCCGGCCAGTTTAAGTCCTGAAATCCCATCGGGAAATCCCAGGTAATTATCAATTCGGTTGGCATTGAGAGCAAGGCCGCCGATCCTGTTGCGCTCGAAGAGGACCGGATCGAAACCATGGCGCCGTAATTGAAGCGCAGCAACGGCGCCCGCGGGTCCTCCGCCAATGACTGCGATCCGGGGCATAGATCCATTGTTGCGAAAGGGCTTCATCTTTTCCGCTTTAAGGAAATGAAGGCATCGATGATCTCTACAGCGCGTACGCATACGGCGAAACCGTGCGCCAGGTTGCGAATCGTGGCCATGTGAAAATCCTCATTTTGAGTCGCGGTCGCATCGACCGCGAAGAAGACCTCGAATCCCCGAACGAAAGCGGAACGCGCCGTTGTTTCGCAGCACAAGTTAGTCATCACGCCGGTGATCACAAGCTGTTTTACTCTTTTTTTTCTTAAGATACCCGAAAGGCCAGTCCTGTAGAATGCGTCGTACTGGGTCTTGGTGATCACCTGAATCCTGCGTCCGGTAGCGCCGACCGTAAGTGCCGGTGCCAGCGCGCTCAGGGTACTTTTTTCAGTGATCATGTCGTTCCACCAGCGGCTAAGCATTTTAGCGTTCTTACCGGTATTGATGTGCCGCGTGATAATGACCGGCCTTCTATTTTTTTGGAATACCGCCATCAGCTTTTTGACGGGTTTGATGATCGCCGGTGCGCTGGGCAGAAATGCATGCGAATTACTATCGGTAAAATACCGCTGCATGTCGATGACCAGCAGGGCAGAGGATCCGGGATCGAATAAGAAGGGATGTTTTTTCCGGTACGGCACTGCCCGTCGTATCATGCTCCGGGCTTTCCCCGATAGGTTGTGTTTTGTAAAATATCGTTCTTTATTCATGATCATGCTAGAGATCGATCTTTTGGCGCTGGTGTCGAGTGGTTTGTGTTTCTTAAGGCGGCGAGGATATCTATTCCCGCTGGCGTCCGTGCAGGGCGCCGTTGAACCAGTATTCGTTCCAGTAGGTTTCGCCGTTCTCTACATGAACGCTGTATTCGATCCGTCTTTCCGTACCATCAGAGTACGTGATCGTTATCACGCCCTTGCTGCGGCTGCCGTTTGCGGTCCATTTGCCAGCTGCGTTGCTTGCGTTGGCATTCCCCCAGCTGCCCTGGTCGTTCCCGCCGCCGTCCGTATAATCACCGCTGTATGAAGCTTCGTAATACTCGTAATAATTTCCGTCCGGCGCGAAGGACATCCTGGTTTCGGTATTGGTGGTGTAATTGATCCAGGTCCCGGCGAAGTTGTTCATAAGTTCAGGTGACTTAGTGACGCCGCTTGATCCGGGCGCGGATTGTTTCTCGGGCGTTTTAGTTTTGTCCTTGACAAAAGGATATGGATAACCATCCGGGAACGTGACAAAGAGGGTGTCATGGCCGAGGGCAACGGGATAATCGACCGGTCCGTATTCGCCATCGACCGTGACTATGCCGTTGGCGAGCGTGTATGCGATCGCTTCGCCGTCAAAAACAAGTTCGCTCTGCGATTTAAAAGTCAGAGCGATGGCGCCATCAGGCGTCTGGCATAGCCATGTGCCCAGGACATCTTTGTAGGTGTTGATCTCTTTGGCATTTAAAGACATGATACATGCGGCTAGACCGAATACAATACCGATTGTTTTCATGATTTTTCTCCCGAAAGGGTAAGGATTATTGAGCCTTTTGATTTTTCGTCTGATTGATGATCGGCAACCGGTTATACTTAACCGTATATTCGTCGATCAGCTTCTTGCTTTCCGCTTCGAAGTCCTGGGCGGTTTGAAAGCGAAAGAAAGATGTGATGGCAAAATCCGGATCACGTTTTTGGTAAAAACCCTCGATCGTCCGAGCAAGACTTTCCGTACCGCCGATGTAGATGATATCCTGGAGAATGTCCGATAGTTCGTAAACACCGGGATAGTCAGGCGCGTTCTTGATCTGTTCCGGTATCAGCTTTCTCCATCCACTGTCAATCGGCATGGATTATTATATAAATCAAATGCGATTAGTCAAGTATCTTTAAGAGGTCATTGCGAGAAGTCCATTCTTTTTATGTCATTGCGAGGAGTCCTGAAGGGACGACGAAGCAATCTCGAAATTTAAGATAACATCTGAGATTGCTTCGCACAAAGAGCGCTCGCAATGACACAACGACTGAGATTGCTTCGCACAAAGAGCGCTCGCAATGACAGCGGACTATGGCTTTTTCTTGCCGCCGACGTTGCCACCACCGCCGCGTGCAACGAGCACCAGGGATGCACAGAGCAGCGCGAAGATCAGTGCCGATCCCTCGCTGGCCAGAGGCCCAAGCCAACCGGCGACCGGCAGTCTATCCTGCAGATTCTTCAGAAAAGGTATGGTAAAGATCGCAGCGATCACGATGCTCGTCAGCGCGTCGCCGGCGACGAGGCCCGAAGAGTAAAGAATGCCGCTAGCTTCCCTCGCTTTGGCGGCCTGCGGCGGCATGTTCTTTCCCGTTTTTGTCAGTGCCCAGTAAATAACAGCTCCGGTCATGACCGGGACCGAAAGCGACAGGGGAAGGTACAACCCGATGGCAAACGGCAGCGCCGCGATGCCCAGGATCTCTACCGCGATCCCGATAAGAACACCCAGGCCGACGAACGTCCACGGCAGCGTCCCTGTTAGGACGCCTTTTACCACGAACGACATCAGTGAAGCCTGTGGCGCGGGCAGTTTGTCTGAACCGATCACCATCGTTCTGTTCAACAGCATCAGGACACCGCCCATGAACAGCGCGGGCGCGAGCACACCGATGAATTCAGCGATCTGCTGGTAAAAGGGCGTGGCGCCTACAAGGTATCCTGTTTTAAGGTCCTGCGACGCGTCACCGGCCATGCAAATGGCGATGCAGACCACGCTGCCAACTGACATCACGCCGATCATACCGGACATTCCACCCCAGCCGAATGCCAGAAAGATAAGGCAGGTAATGAGCAGCGTGGCAATGGTCATGCCCGACACCGGGCTGGATGAACTGCCGACAATACCGACGATTCGTGATGCCACGGTGACGAAGAAAAAGCTAAACACGACGACGATCAGAGTGCCGAAGATGTTGATCTTTGTCTGCGGAATGAGGAGCATGGCAAGAGCGACCAGGACCGCACCGGCAATGACGACGGGCATAGGCAGGTCCTTGTCGGTTCTGGGCACAGTGGCATCGGGTAGAAATTTCAGTCCCCGTGACATGCCCTTGAATCCAACCTTAAAACACCGGTAGATCACAGGGCAGGCCTTGATCAAGCTGATCATGCCGCCCACGGCGACCGCGCCGGCGCCAATATACCTTATATAATAGCTCCTTATATCCGCCGGCGTCAGCATAGAAATCGGGTCGAGAGCCGGCGGTATCGACACGGCAAGATTTTGGCCGATGAACGCGATCAACGGGCTGAGCACCAGGTAACCGACCACCGCGCCGGCAAGCATATAGGATGCGATCCTGGGCCCGATTATGAAGCCGACACCCAGCAGGGCAGGAGTAAGATCGGCACTGATCTCCATACCCTTGATGCCGGTAACGAGCCACGCCGAAGTTTCCTTCCATAATTTTGCCCCTGCCATCAACAGCTTATAAAGGGCCGATATGCCGACACCGAGAAAGACGGTCTGGGCTTTAGCACCGCCGACATCGCCGGCTACAAGTATTTCCGCGCAGGCGGTCCCTTCGGGATAGGGAAGCACCTTATGTTCCTGCACGATCAGGTAACGCCGCAAAGGAATCATGAAGAGGATGCCCAGAAACCCGCCCAGTATTGAAATCAGAATGATCGACCATGATGACGGGAAAAAATTCCACATGAAGAAAGCCGGTATGGTAAAGGCGATGCCCGCGGCCAGCGATTCGCCGGAAGAACCGATGGTTTGTACGATATTGTTCTCAAGGACAGTCCCTTTCTTGAACACTCCCCTGAGCAGCGCCATTGATATCACCGCGGCCGGGATCGACGCGGAAACTGTCATGCCCACTTTAAGACCGAGATAGGCGTTCGCCAGTCCAAATACGACGGCCAGGATAATCCCGATCACGACCGCCCGCAGGGTGAATTCCGCGACCTTTTCCCCGGGTTTTATATAAGCGCAAAATTGGTCTTTTGGCTGTTCGTCTTTTTCTGAACTGCTTTTCATAACTACAACTCCTTTTGACAATGAGACATAATTACTCTTTATTTTATATATTTCCCAGGTATTGTCAATGAAATGGTAATAATATTATAGAGATGAATTTAAAGAAACCGTATAATAGCATTTTATGACATTCTCTAAATATATACTCTTGACAAAGAGGAAGTGAAAAGTATAATTTTGTGAAAAACCATCAGTATTTTAGAAGGAGGTTTGCCATAAAATCTGAAATTAGTTTTATTGTAGTCATTACACTATTCGTGGTCATTGGTCAACCAGCCTATAGTCAGACCGAGCGTTGGGTCTACCAGTATAATGGTCCTACAGATTCCACAGATGTTGCAAATTCCGTTGTCTATGGTTCAGATGGAAATATCTATGCGGCTGGACGTAGTCAAGGCAGTGGAACTGGTGATGACTTTATTGTTATTAGTCTAAATAAGGATACTGGTGACACAAATTGGATATATAGATACAATGGACCAGGAAATGGGATGGACGTAGCTAATAAAGTAATCTATGGCACAGACAACAATATCTATGCAGCCGGCTATTGTACTGGTAGCAGTACCAGTCGTGATTTATTAGTTATCAGTCTAAATAAAGAAACTGGCGATACAAATTGGATTTATCGGTACAATGGCCCAGGCAATGGAAATGATCAAGCCAATTCCATTGTCTATGGTGCTGATGGCAACATCTATGCTGCGGGACGTAGCCAGGGTAGTGGTACTGACCTTACCCCTTAGACTGTACAGACCGTAAGTTGACTTTCCGGTGTTTTTTGATGATCTTCCCATGCTCTTTTAAATGCCTCCGGTGTCAGACCGTTTAAGGAACCATGCGGCCGGAAGGTATTGTACTCTAAACGC
>DASVHD010000005.1 GCA_036382775.1 bacterium
GCGAAGTTTCTCAAGGATCTTTATTCTCAGCGGATGAGCCAGGGCATTAGCGATTTCGGCCTGCAAGTCGCGTCGATGTTTCATGGTATTATTATATGATTATATTTAAATATTCTCATATGTCAATAATTCCGATCGCCTTCATTGTGGGTTGCCGGGGTTAGGAATTGGGAAAAAAACTAAAAGGCCGTGCCGGCATCCAGCGGCAGCGATTGACCGGCTTTTTCCTTGTCCAGCACGGTCATGATCTTCATGCTCAATTTGTCGTTGAACACGATTATCTGGTCGCTTTTCAACTCGTATACTTTGAGATCCTTGAATTTTTCAGGCTGTTCCAGATAAAGGGCAAAAGTCACGTCATTCTTGACGACCTGGGCGAAGAAATCAATGAAGTCATCAAGCTTGAGTATTTTGCAAATCGACGGGATCGTGATCTTTTCGTCGATCGACTTCTTTGATCGATCTTTCTGCAGATCGACATTAAAACCGATACCGTCCGCCACGATCAGGCTCTCAATGCTTTTGATCGTGAATACGACCGGATACTTGAATTTATCCGTGAACTTGAAATTGTAATCGATCTCGAGGTATCCTTTGTCGATTTTCTTGCTTTGAATTATATGGATCGTCCCGAAAAGATCTTCGCCGCTGCCCAGCCAGTCCGGTAACTGCAAATGACTTTTATCCATCATGCCCCACCCCGGTATTTGATCTCACCGTTAATAATAACATAAGCCGGGCATCCTGTCAACTCCCGGTTCAGGTAGGGGGTGTTTCGGGACCGTGACCTGATCCTCTCCTCGGTCAACCGCCACCGTTTGGAAGGCTCGATGACCGTAATATCGGCCATGGCACCCGGCTTGATAACACCGAGGTCCTCGCCGATGACGCGCGCCGGGTTGATGGTCATTTTCTGGAGGACATCGATCCAGGTGAAATTCTCCTTGGTGATCAGTTCCGTTATGGTCATCGACAGAGCGGTTTCCAGTCCGGTCATGCCGAACGGCACCGAGGCGAATTCCAATTCCTTTTCCGCCTGCGTATGCGGCGCGTGATCCGTGGCGATCACATCGATCGTCCCGTCCTTCAGACCGGCAATAACCGCCTGGCGGTCATCCTCGGTCCGGATCGGCGGATTGACCTTGTAATTTGTATCGTATGTTTCCAGCAGAGTATCGCTGAACGTGAAGTATTGCGGGCAGGTTTCCGCGGTCACTTTGATGCCTTCCTTTTTTGCTCTCCGGATCAAGCCGACCGCGCCTTTGCTGGATACATGACAGATATGAAGACGCGCGCCGGTGAAATGCGCCAGGATCAGGTCCCGGGCAACCATGATATCTTCCGCGATCGATGGTGATCCGGCCAGACCCAGCCTGGTTGATATGATGCTTTCGTTCATCAATCCACCGTGGCTCAAGTCCTGGTCCAGGCAGTGTTCGAAAATGGGCACCCCGAATGTTTTTGAATATTCCAGTGCATGCCGCAGAACGCCAGCATCATAAACTGAATCCCCGTCATCAGAGAAAGCCTTGACGCCCGCTCTGACGAGCTCGCCGAACTCGCTGATCTCCCTGCCTTCGCGTTTCTTCGTGATCGCGGCAATGACGAACACGCGGCATAACCCGACACGCTGCGCTTCCCGCAGAACATAGTTCACGATCCCCTCGTTATCGATCGGCGGGTCAGTATTCGGCATACAGCAGATACTGGTGAACCCGCCACTCAAAGCGGCACTGCATCCGGATTCGATCGTTTCTTCATCCGGCCGTCCGGGATCACGGAGGTGACAGTGCAGGTCGATAAGCCCGGGCACCGCGATCATACCCTGGGCATCTATCACCTGGGCGTCACGCGCCGTGATATGGTCATCGATCCTGGATATTTTATTGCCCTGCACCAGGATGTCCGTCGTGCCGTCGAATTTTGTCTTGGGATCGATCAAACGGCAATGACTGATCAGTAAACTACTCAATCTTACCCCCCGCGAGGATGAACAGAACCGCCATTCTCATAGCAACGCCATTCTTGACCTGCTCCAGGATCACGGATTTAGGTCCGTCCGCGACCTCCGGGTCGATCTCCAACCCCCGGTTCGTCGGGCCGGGGTGCATGATAATACCTTTGGGTTTCATCTTTTTTACACGGTCTGTTGTCAGCCCGTACAGATTGCGGTATTCCCGCGCTGACGGGAATAATCCCTTTTCCTGACGCTCCAGCTGAATTCTCAAAGCCATCACGACGTCAAAATCACCGATGATCTTGTCGAGGTCGTGGCTGATCTCGACGCCAAGCTCCTCAATTCCGTAAGGCAGCAGGGTGGGAGGCGAACAAAGCACCACATCAGCGCCCAGTTTTTTCAGCCCGAAAATATTCGAACGGGCAACCCGTGAATGAGTGATATCCCCCACGATCAATACCCTCAGACCTTTTACTGCGGGGAAATGGTGGGCCATGGTCATGATATCAAGCAGCGCCTGGGTAGGATGCTCGTGCGATCCGTCACCGGCATTGACTACAAAACTGTCAATCCGCTCAGCTAAAAACTTCGCGGCACCCGCCGCCGGGTGCCGGACGACAACGCCATCGACCTTCATGGCTTCGATATTCCGCGCTGTATCCAGCAGGGTCTCGCCTTTTTTGACGCTGGAAGAGGTCGTTGAAAAATTCACCACATCGGCAGACAGCCTTTTTGCTGCCATGCTGAAGGAAATCATTGTCCGGGTCGATGGTTCAAAGAACAGCATCAGGATCGTCTTTCCCCGCAGTGCCGGTATGATT
This sequence comes from bacterium, assembly GCA_036382775.1. NCBI lineage: Bacteria > bacterium. The sequence goes on from DASVHD010000005.1 coordinate 2,779, forward strand.
GGGATCGGCCGCTCGAGTATCTCGAGGAATTTCTCGGCCGTGTCCAGGTACTGCGTAATATCCTTGGCCGCCAGTTCTTCGATACCCAGAAGGTCGATCTTAGGATTCATGTTTTTCCTTGTCCGTGATCGTCAGCTGTTTTATTTTTATACTTGCTTCCCGTGCCATCTTGATGCGTGCTCTTAATTTGGGTGGTTTCTTTGCCTTTTTGGCGTTTTTCTGGTGGAGGACCACGAACTCGTCGCCGTCCAGATCCTTGATAAAAACATCCACGATCTCGTCCTTCGCGGTCGACACTTTCTTGCCCACGTAATCTGCCTGGATCGGCAGTTCCCGGTGACCACGGTCGACCAGGACCGCCAGCTGGATCGCCTTGGGTCTACCGAAATCGAGGATCTCTTCGATCGCGGCCCTGACGGTCCGACCGCTGAACAGCACGTCATCGACCAGGATCACGGTCTTTTTGTTGATATCAAATGTGATATTCGAACCTTCAATGATCGGCGTCTCTGAAACCAGCTGCAAGTCATCCCGGTACAGGGTGATATCGAGGGCGCCGAGTGGAAGTTTGATGCCTTCGCTTTCCTTGATGTAATCGACCAGCCGGCGAGCGATGAAATCGCCCCGCCGTTTAATACCGATGAATACTAAATTTCTTGAACCTTTGTTTCTTTCTATGATTTCGTGGGCGATCCGAACTAAAGCCCGCCTGATATCCTGGGTCTCCAGGAGGGTCTTCATCGGAAATAATTATAAGCAGAATCAAGGCCGTGTCAATACATATCGAATGCGCCAATTATTCGGTTTTCGACAAAACGTAGCCGCAGGCTTTAGCCTGCGTTGAAATATATTGATAATCCGAGATGATCCGCACCTTAAAAGGTGCGACTACATCAATTACTTGCGTCCTGATATCCTGGTACCCTGATCTGCTTATTACTGGCGTCTTACTGTGTCTTGAACTCCTTGACCAGCAGGTCGTCATAGAAATCCGCGTAGTAACTGACCCGGTCCTCCATCTGTTTGAGTTCATCGTAATCAAGCCCTTTGAGTTCCCGGTTCTCGGATATATACACCCACTCACCCCGCATGAAAAACTTGATCCCCATGAGCTGCCAGTTGATCTCCAGCAGTTTGCGGTAGAACGGCAGGATGTTCTTCGACGGCAGGGTCATGATCGGGCTGGAGATCTCGATATAATCGATGTCGTTCAGTTTGAAGATCTCGGTGTATATCAGCGCCGAACCGCGGTAAGCGGACCAGAACGTCTTGGGCTTCTGCCGGCACTGGTCAGGATTGAGCCCGTGGCTCGCCAGCAGGTCGTTGACCATCTTTTCATAAGGCGCGTAATCGATCGGTTCAGGTTTTGGTTTTGGTGCTTCTTTCTTTTCATTATCGGCCATGGTCTCTCCTACTTTATTTTGCAACCGCAATTCTTGCAAAAATTCGAAGCGCTGTCGTTCGCGGTGCGGCACTGCGGGCAGGTCACCAGGGACACGTTAACGGTCTGTGCCTGCGCTGCCTGTTGCTGCGGCAGTTCCTGTTCCTTTTTCTTTTCAACCTTCAGGGTGCCGCAGTTCTTGCAGTACTCACCTGCGTTCGTCCTGATCAGATCGGATTGCAGGAAACCGCAGACCGGACAGTAATACATACTCAGCAGCTTGTCGAACTTCGAGTTAAGCATCTCAATGACCCCTTTGACCGTGTTGGACGGGATCGCGAAGGACATATTGTCGGCATCGCCGACCACCCAGGTATTGATGCCGATGACCTCGCCCTGCTCATTGATCAATGGTCCGCCGCTGTTGCCGGGATTGATGGGCACGTCCGTCTGGATATAATTGATGCCCTTGACCACCCGGTTCTTGCAGCTGATGATACCCTTAGATACCGTGAAATCATACCCGTACGGGTGGCCGATCGCGTAGACCTGTTGGCCCTCTTTCACCGTATCGCTGTTTTGCAGCGTGAGCGGCTCGGTCTTTACCCCCCCGATCACGGCAAAGGCAAAGTCCACGTCATTGTCAGCCAGCACGATGGTCGCGTCCGTTTCTTTGCCGTTATGGTACGTCAACCGGACGAAAGAGTTCAGTTCAACGGTATGCTTGTTCGTGATCACCAATCCCCGGTCATTGACATAGAACCCGCTGCCGCTTTTGTTATTCGCCGACCTGGTAATTACGATCGATTCTTTAATGCGTTCGATTATCGCCGAAATGTCGCTCATGAAAACCTCCTTTGAAAAATGCGGATATTCATCATCATTATCATTTAATGTTTCTCATAATAGTCTTTAATCATTCCATTACAAGACAGAAGGGGTTATTATAAACATCGATCAAACCTAATCGCTTTTGTTTTTCCAAGATCCGTATTATCGCTTTGCCGTGGATCCGATCATGCCAGATAAATCTTCTCAGTACTTTCTTTAGGGTCCAGAGTTCATTATCCAATTCAAATATAAGCATATTATTATGCTTGCGATATAAAGCTTCAAGTTTTTTAAGACAAAATTTTCGGATTGCCATAAAATCATCGCCCGTCTTTACCGGTAGCTTCATCCTGGACAGGTAGTAGTGCTGGCATCCTTTTACGTGGTCAAATATCTCCTGTATCGTGCTCGGATTATCACCATAAAATGTCTTTCTAACCCTGGCTTTATCCACCCAGTCTTTTAGCATGCTGTTAGCATAAAGCTGCCCGAAAGTTTTACCGGAAAAGTTGACAAGCGCAGTCAAAGTTCTAAATTCGTGCCCTGTTAATCTTGTTTTATCCGCTTCCAGTAATATTTCATTGTCTGCATCCTCAACCATGAGCGAACTCTCATGTGTTTGAACTATTTTTATTTCATGATCGCGCGCTGGCTTGATCTTTAACCATTTTAAATATGAGCCAACCTCCAGGTTTACCTTGGCAATGGCTTCTTCCCTGGTTCGACCCCGAACATATGCACCAGGCAGCTCAACTACGTACCCAATATAGCCTTTGCCATTCGTCTCGAATGCAAGAGTAAGCAGATCCGGTAATTTTATCTGCTGAATATTACTGCCTTTTTGCCTACTTGATGGCCTTCTTGAGGTTTTCTTCATCAACTGGCTTTGCAAAGCGTAACGATTTTCTTGTAGTACGCTTCAACCCGGGGTTCGATCATTTGCCGCAGTGAAAACGCCTGCTCTTTGATCAGCCAACCCAGATGATCTTCAACCGGCTCCCGGCGCGAGGTGAAGAGAATATCACCATCAGGGCTTTCCCATACGTACAAACCACGCGCTTTTCCTTTATATAAAAGGATCAAATATTCATTGTCTTTCTTCCTCAGCCACATAGCAAGGGCATTGCCAGGTCCCTCAAACGTGTCGTATAGCGCCGTGACCGCAGCTTCGACGTGCCTATGAGCTTCCAGCAATTCTTCGAAATAATGTGGTATCACCTCCGAATCTATTATCATAAAAGACTTTGATTCAAAATTATGCTCTTTTTTCAGTGATCCGTAAATATTTTCATAGTTCGAAAACATTCCATTGTGCATGGAAACGAGCTTATGACTTCCGGGACAGGTTAATGAGTATGGTTGGGTACATTCAGGATTTCCGACCGTCTCTTTGAAATCAGGTGATGCCTTGCGCACGTGCCCCAGGACCTGCGAGATCTTTTGCTCAGGTATTGCTGATCGAAGAAGCTTTACCGGGCTTTCATCTCTGAACCCAAACTTGATGCACTGTACAGGATCCTTTAATAGCGCGATGCCCGCGCCGTCGCCGCCGACCGGGGTTTTTTCGATGGGTAGCTGCGCTTTTTCCATATCAGCCAGGATATCCATGACCGCGCTTGAGCTGATCGCTGTTTTCCCGAAGTATCCGAATAATCCGCACATAATACCCATGATTATACATAGATAATATCTCTTTTTCAACAAAAATCTGTCATTGCGAGGAATCCCGCATTCTTGTTTTTTACAATAAAAAACGGGAGACGAAGCAATCTCTTTCCCCTTTCTGTCATTCTGAGTTTCGAGAAGCGAAATGAAGAATCTCAGATTGCTTCCCCACGTTCCTCGGGACACCATTTATCCCTCACCCCTACCCTCTCCCTTACAAAGGGAGAGGATTAAGGTGAGGGTTGAATTTAAGAGGATGCGCACAAAGAATGCTCGCAATGACTAATTTAGCAAGGCACGTTGACATGTGGTGATTTTTCGGTATAATTCAACCTTATGAATTTTAAACCGGTACCAAAGGACCTGAATTTCCCTGAGATCGAGCGCAGGATCCAGAAGTTCTGGGATGACAACAACGTTTTTGAAAGCTATAGGGTGAAGAACAAGGGTAAGAAAAAATGGTCATTCCAGGACGGACCGATCACGGCAAACAACCCCATGGGCGTGCATCATGCCTGGGGCAGGACCTATAAAGACATTTTCCAGCGCTACCGGACCATGAAGGGGTTTGAGCAGCGCTACCAGAACGGATTTGACTGCCAGGGATTGTGGGTGGAAGTGGAAGTCGAAAAAGAACTCAATTTCAAATCTAAAAAAGATATCGAAAAGTACGGGATCGGTAGTTTCATCAAGCAATGCATGGATAGAGTGCACAAGTATTCCAAGGTCCAGACCGAGCAGTCGATCCGTCTTGGCATGTGGATGGACTGGGGCGACTGGAATACGCCGCTCGATGATAAGGACTGGTTGAAAAAGTGTCACTCATATTTCACGATGAGCGACTCTAACAATTACACGATCTGGCATTTTTTAAAAAAATGCTTTGAGCGGGGGGTCATTTACAAGGGCACGGATGTCCTGCCCTGGTGCGCGCGCTGCGGCACGGCGATCAGCGACATGGAGATCGCGACCGAAGGTTACCAGGAGATGTCGCACAAAGCCGTCTTTATCAGGTTCAAACTGCAGGGCCGCGACAACGAGTACCTGCTGGTCTGGACGACCACGCCCTGGACCCTGACCTCGAACACGGGCGTCGCGGTCCATCCGGATTTCACTTATGTTAAAATAGAGAACGAAGGATCGGTCTATTACCTGACAAAAAACCTGACCAAGGTGCTGCGCGGTCCGCACGAAGTTTTGGGAGAAATCAAGGGCAAGGATATGCTGGGCTGGACATTTGACGGTCCATACGACCATCTGAGCGCGCAAAAAGGCGTAGTCCACAAGATCATCCCCTGGGACCTGGTTAGCGAATCCGAAGGGACCGGCATGGTGCACATCGCGCCGGGTTGTGGAAAAGAGGACTTTGCCCTGGGCAAGGAATTCGGCCTGGCCGTGATCGCTCCGCTGGATGAGCTGGGGTTTTACATGGAAGGGTTTGACTGGCTTTCCGGCAAGAATGTAAAGGACGTCACCGAGCCGATCATCGAAGACCTGAAAAAACGCGGGGTGCTCTACCATGTCGAGGATTTCTCGCACCGCTACCCGGTCTGCTGGCGCTGCGACAGCGAGCTTATTTTCCGTCTCGTTGACGAGTGGTACATTTCAATGAACATGCTGCGCCATGAGATCGCGGATGTTACTCGGCAGGTCAAAAGCTGGATCCCGAAAGACGGCTTGGCGCGGGAACTCGACTGGCTCAAGAACATGAGCGACTGGTGCATATCTAAAAAGCGCTACTGGGGCCTGGCCCTGCCGATCTGGGAGTGCGCATGCGGCCATTTTACCGTGATCGGCTCGCGCGAAGAGCTTAAGGCAAAAACAGTACAGGGCTGGGATAAGTTCGACGGCAACTCGCCCCACCGGCCATGGATCGACGAGATCAAGATCAAGTGCGATAAATGCGGCGCCCTTATGTCCCGCATCCCGGACGTTGGTAATCCCTGGCTCGACGCCGGCATCGTGCCCTACTCGACCGTCCGGCCGCCGGACGACATGCACCGGCTCGAGAACGGCTATCCGTACGATAGAAAATACTGGCAGGAATGGTTCCCGGCCGACTTCATCACCGAGTGTTTTCCCGGTCAGTTCCGCAACTGGTTCTACGCGATCCTGACCATGTCCACGGTCCTTGAGAAAAAAGCTCCTTTCAAGTACCTGCTGGGTCACGCCCTGGTGCGCGACGAACAGGGTGAGGACATGCACAAGAGCAAGGGCAACGCGATCTGGTTTGAAGACGCAGCCGAACACATGGGCGCCGACTGCATGCGCTGGATGTTCGCCAAGCATAACCCGGTGATAAACTTGAATTTCGGTTTTGGACCGGCCGCCGAGATAAAGCGGATCCTGTTGACTTTATGGAACATATACTCGTTCTTTGTTACTTACGCGAATATCGACAAGTTCGATCCGACGGGCAAAAAGATCGACAATAAAAATCTGACCAAGCTGGACCGCTGGATCATTTCCCGCATTAATTCTCTGATCAAAACATGCGATGCCTATTACGAAACCTATGATGTCGCGTCCGTGGTCAAGGGATTAGAGACATCATTCGACGACCTGTCGAACTGGTATTTGCGCCGCAACCGCCGCCGTTTCTGGAAATCAGAAAATGACCGGGACAAAGAAACAGCGTATCTCGTGCTTTATGACTGCCTGGTCAAGTTGACCAAGCTGGTCTCGCCTATCATGCCTTTTTTTACCGAAGAGCTGTATCAGAACCTGGTCAAAAGCGCTGACGAAAAAGCGGCCCTCAGCGTACACCTTTGTGATTTTCCTGCGGTCGACGAATCCATGATCGATACGAAACTGGAGAACGAGATCACGCTGGCACGGACGATCGTTTCGCTGGGCCGGTCCGCTCGCAACAGCAAAATTATAAAGGTCAGGCAGCCCCTGGCCGAACTTATTATCAGCCTGCCCAAGGATGCGGCTGCGCTCGATGACGAGGACAAGACGGTCATACTTGAAGAGCTCAATATCAAAAAGATCAAAGAAATGGCGGAGAACATCATCGGTAAGTTCTCCCGTTACACGGTCGCGCCGAAGTTCGAAACGCTCGGCCCCAGGGTGGGTATGCTTATCAACCGCGTCGCAGCCTGGCTGAAATCCCTTTCTGACCAGGAGATCAATACCCTGTCGTCAACCGGTGTGCTCAAGAACACGTTCGAAGGCACGGAGGTCACGGTCTTGAAAGATGACGTTGAGCTGAAACTGACCGCGATCGAAGGTTGGGCGATCGCGAAGGAAGAAGATTGCGGCGTCTGCATCAACACGAATATTTCTGAAGACCTGGAAAACGAAGGGCTGATCAGGGAACTGATCCATAAGATCCAGCTCATGCGCAAGGCAGCAGATTTCAACCTGACCGACCGCATCAGGATCACTTATCAGACCGAAACAAAACTCGCTGAAGCGATCAATAAAAATTTGGATTACCTGAAAAACGAAACCCTGGCTCTTGAGGTCGTCAAGGCAGCCACTGCCGAAACCAAGGGCGAGATCAGCCAGTCGCTCAACATCAACAACCTGAAGATTCAAGTCGCGCTAAGCCGAGTGAAATAGTTTTTTTGTTTCTTAATTCCCTCTCCCTTTATTTAAAACTCCAATCTAATAGTATCCATCGGTATTTCCGGTTTCATATACTCCAATCTCAGGTCGATCAGCCCATTCACTCTTGATTTTTTACCCTCACTGCTGATCAAAAATGGAATGGCGCCAACGCCGATCTCACCCCAGTAAACGCTAAAACAGTATTCTCCGTCAGGCCACGGATAATAATAACCATAGTACATCCTGAATCCATAGATCTTAGTACCGGCTTCAATCATCCCGCTGTAAGTCCACACCACAGTATCGTTAAGACTAATCGTGTGATATAGATAGTAATCGCGCGTAAGTGTATCAGGGAACCAGATGGCAAAAACAATACTATACACTCTGCCCGACATCGAATCCCAGTCAACATCATAGATGTATACGTAGCCGGGCGGCAGCGGTTCAAAACCATCGGCCCCAATGTCGAATTGATTATTTCGCGGGTGATCGCTGCATACGATCATCATCATAAGAAAGAATAAAAACCACAGATACCGGCAATATGCATGCATCTTGCCTCCTATAAGGTTTTCTTTAATATTACATAGACCTTATCATCGCAATACCGGAGATCCAAAAAGGGCTTTTGGCTCAATTCCCGGCGCGAGCTTAGATGCTTGATTTCGAAATAGACCGTTGGGATCAGGAAAATAACCGCACTAACCACGCAGACATTACGCATATCGGCATAATAAACCACACGGTTCCAATCGTTAGTCGCCCCTCCGATCGTCGTCCGCATTCTATAACTGTCATAATATTTGTCGCTTTGCACATTACATGCTACCGCAGCAATGCCGAATCCCCCGCTGATCAACCCGCATAGGAATGTCTGGTTAGCATAACTTTTGCCCTTGTGAATGTGGTTTTCCGGTAAGCTGTCGCCAACCGGGGATGCAATTAGAAACCAAATTATAAGATAGTTCATGCCGCTCCTCCTTTGACATATACATAAAATGATACATTTTTCCTTTACAAAGTCAAGTTTGAAATATTACCGATGTCCATCGTGCTATCTGTCTTGACTAGTATTTAGATATCGTTATAATCTTGTTGCTTACTATGAACGTAATAATCCCGGTCGCGGGCGAGGGCGTGCGGCTCAAGCCGCATACCCATATGCTCCCGAAATCACTCCTGCATGTTGCGGGCAACACGATCCTCGGTCACATCCTGGAAAGTCTGAAACCGCTTAAGATTTCCAGGGTCGTGATCGTTCTGGGCTCAAAGGCCGATGAAATCACTTCTTTTTGCCGCAACTACCCCGTGAAATTCAAGTTCCAGTTCGTCACCCAGCACAAACGGCTGGGGCTCGGTCACGCGATCCACACCGGTGCCCGGGGTTTGAACGGACCGACCCTGGTCCTGCTCGGCGACACGATCATCGATCATAACCTTAAGATTTTCTGCAAAGCCGATACGAACATGATCGCGGTGAAAAAGGTCGCGGATCCCCGGCGCTTTGGGATCGTTGAGGTCAGCAACAAAAACGTAGTTAACGTGGTAGAAAAGCCCGAGATCCCGCCTTCCAACCTGGCGATTGTCGGTCTTTACTTTTTCCGAAAGATCGAAAAAGTGCACCAGGCGCTCGATCATATCATCAAAAAGAACATCCGCACAAAAGGTGAATACCAGCTCACCGACGGTTTAAAACGTATGATCCAGCAGGGCGAGCGATTCAAGACCGTCTCCATAACTCATTGGTTCGACTGCGGCACCCCGGACGCGATGATCGACACCAACCGGCACCTGCTGAAGACAACCCACTATTTCAAAAAAAGAAAAACTGCGGCTATAACCAGTCCGGTGTATATTTCGGATTCTGCGGTGGTCATAAATTCCATTATTGGTCCGGATGTTTCGATCAGCGCAAATGTATTTATCAGGGATTCAATTATCAAAGACTCGATCATAAATCGGGACGCAGTGATCGAGAACAGTCTTCTATCACGATCCATAATTGGACAGAACGCCGTGGTAAAAAGCAGTTATAAAAAGCTGAACGTCGGAGACCACTCGGTAATCGAACTTCCATAATGTTCTGCATGCTACCTACCATTTACTGCTTACTTCTTTTTGTCGCCATTGACCTAAATCCTCCGGATCTACGATCGCTTATCCAAACCGGCCTGGATTTTTCATATGTGGAGAACTTTGACAGCGCCCGGTGCTATTTCGATAATATCACCGCGTTGTACCCTGATAATCCAGCCGGGTATTTTTTCAACGCCGCGTTGTTGCAGCTGGAAATGATGGACGGATGCAACTTCGATCATGAGAAAGAGTTCTTTGACCTCATGAAAAAGGTCACCGCCATGTCACAGTCAATTATAAAAGCTGGTCCTGATCCATGGGCGCAATTCTACCTGGGATCGGCTTATGCCTACCGTGCCGTGTACGAAGGTCTGAAAAAGAATTATCTCGAGACTTTCAGTTATGGTGTAAAGGGCGGCCGCATGCTTCAGGATATTGTCAAACAAGATCCATCCTTTTATGATGCGTACCTGGGCTGTGCAACATTCGAGTATTTCTGGGCGCGTGCCGCGCGGTACCTGCCCATCCTGAAGCTTGCCGGTGGCAATGCCGAGGAAGCGATCCGGAAAATGCATGTAGCGGCGGAGAAAAGCCTATATTCAGGGCCGACCGCCCTGAATTCGCTGGTCTTCATATATGGCGAAGAAGGCAAGTACGGCGAGGCCATGATGATCGCCGACAGCCTGCTGGCGCAGTATCCAGGATCCAAGACCTTCCTGTGGAATAAAGCTGAACTGGAATACAAACGCAAACACTATGCTGCAGCCCAGGAACTGTACGCCGCTCTTTTCGAGCGATACGACGAAAGCGCCGGCAACAAGAATTACTCCAACCTGGCACAGTGCAAACTCTTTTCAGGCAAGTGTTCTTTCGAGCTCAAGGACAGGGACGCGGCGCGAACCGCCCTCAAAGAAGTCCTGCAGTACAAACAATATTCGGCGCGTTACCCCAAGATCAAGGAATACTGCCGCGAAGCGTATGCATTGCTGAGCAAACTGCTATGAACGAAAGTAACTCTAAATCCGAAATCCTAAATTCTAAACAAATTCTAATTTCCAAAATTCAAAGTTTAGAACATTTGGCATTTGTGACTTTGATATTATTTAGGATTTAGTGCTTAGGATTTAGGATTTAAATATGCCATGCTCTATCAAAATGATAACAGGAACATTTTAATGATACGATGATAAAATTATTAATGATCTCTTATTATTGGCCTCCTTTGGGCGGGCCGGGAGCCATCCGTCCCGTAAAATTCGCCAAGTATCTGCCCCGGTTCGGATTTGAGCCGATCGTCATAACGCGCAGGGCGATCGCGTACCATTCGCTCGATGGATCACTGGGGCGGGAAACCGAGCAGGTACGTACGATCCGGACTGAGTCACTTGACCCGGCGCGAATATTCTACTTTGCGGGAATGCGCCTATACCGGCCCAGACCGTGGCATGTCCCCGTCAAAAAAGCGCTGAATTTCCCTGACAGCAAGCTTCCGTGGATCCCATTTGCTTACCAGGCAGGTTTGAAAGTGGATTTTGATGTCATTTTTGTGACTGCTCCGCCTTTCAGTTCATTTATCACCGGTTACCTGCTCGCAAAGAAAACCGGAAAGCCCCTGGTCCTCGATTTTCGCGATGCCTGGCTGGAATTCCCTTTTCTTAGATACGATACCAAAGCGGAAAAGAAATTCGTTTCATATTGGGAAGAAAAAGTGTGCCGCTCGGCCGACCTGATCGTTGTTGTTGACGAGAATATCAGGGATGCCCTGACCGCCAAATACTCAGGCCAGCGTCCCAAAATCCATGTCATACCAAACGGTTATGACCCCGATGATTTTGCTGCAGCCGCACTGCCTGAGACCTTTACCATCTCTTACCTGGGAACGGTCAGGAAAGAACGGAACCCTCAAAATTTTTTAAAAAGCGTTGATGAACTGATCCGGGAAAAGCGATTGTCAAACGCTGACATCAGGCTAAAATTCATCGGGCACATTGAAGAGCATTATCTCGATCTGATCAGACCATATGGATTCGCGAAATGCCTTGGCCATCTCAATTACCGGGAAGCGCTGCGCGAATTTTCGAGCGCGCATGCCACCCTCATGATCACGACCGGCGATGAATACTTCTTCCCCAGCCGGCAGAACGAATATCTCGCGGCCGGTCTGCCCATAATCGTCTGCGGAAGGTCCAGTGGCATGCACCGGCTCGAATCGGCATTCTCCCGGGGTTATCCGGGATGGATTTTTGACTATGATGACCGCTCCGGGCTCAAACAAAAAATTATGGACCTATACGGACGGTTCAAGAAACACGAAATCACCAGGCAGGAAATGCCCTTTAAGGAATACACACGGCAGAATCTGACCGGCAAATTATGCGATCTGATAAAAAAGAAGGCCTGCCGGCAGAACAACACGGCTGTACAAGCCGGCAGCCGCTCAAAGGAGCAGTGATATGCCAAAAGAGATATTTTTACAGGCGCTAGACCTGCATAAGAGCTTTCATGATCAAAAAGCGGTCGACGGCGTCTCCTTTGATGTCTATAAAGGCGAGATCTTCGGGCTCTTGGGACCGAACGGTGCCGGTAAGACAACGACCATCCGCATGCTGGCAACCGTTTTGAACCCGGACCAGGGAGAAGTGACCGTGGCTGGCCATGCCGTCAGTAAGAACGCGGACCAGGTGCGCAAGCTTATCGGCGTGTGCCCGCAGGAACTGGCGCTTTTCATGGATCTCTCAGCGTACGACAACCTTGTTTTCTTCGGACGCATGGTAGGATTGAATAAAAAAGAGGCTCATGACCAGGCCATGTCACATCTTGACGCTCTTGGTCTTAAAGAACGGGCAAAACATAGGGTCAGCAAATTCTCCGGCGGCATGAAGCGCCGGGTTAACCTTGCGATCGCTCTGATGGGACACCCGCAGTTGCTCTTTCTCGACGAGCCTACGGTCGGCATCGACCCCCAGTCGCGCAACAATATCTATGAGAATATCCGGTATTTGCGGGACACTGGCATGACCATCCTGTACACTACCCATTACATGGACGAGGCGGACCGGCTGTGCGATCGCGTCGCGATAATCGACGGCGGCAAGATCCTGGCGCTGGCGACACCAGGGGAATTGAAGAAACGCCACGGCGCGTCTGACCACGCGACGCTGGAAGACGTCTTTCTAAAGATCACGGGCCATGCCCTGCGGGACTAAACTCGATCATGAACAAGGCGTGGCTCGTTGCGGTAAAAGACATCAGGTCTTTCTTGACCGACCGCGCCGATCTCGCGTACAGCCTTTTATTGCCGATCGCGATATTCGCCCTGCTTTACGGTGCGTTCGGCGGACACTCGTCATTTTCCGGCACGGCTTATGTGGTCAATGACGATGCCGGCGGAGAATGTGCCAGGCTGCTGATAGAAAAACTTGGTGAGTATAAGAACCTTGAGGTTAAGGTTCTCGCCGCCGCTGAAGCCTCCAAAAAGCTGGACCGATCTGATATAACGATGGTCGTGGTCATACCGGCTGGTTTCACAACAGACCTGGTCTCAGGTAAAAAAGCTACGCTTGTCTTCAGGCAGCGCGGCAATGGCGGTTTTGAAGAGCAGATCGTGGCGAACATTGTGCGCGCAGCCGCCGAGGATGTGGCACAGGATTTCCGCGTCATCGATCAGGTCACCAAGGCCGTCGGGGGCAAGGGTATCACGCCGGAACGCATCAAGACGACCGTGCAAAAATTTTTCAAGCGAGAAAAAGAGCATCCGATCGTGAATGTGCAGGTCGAGGATATCGGCTCCAGCCCGGATCCCGTTGGCAGTTTCCTCCCGGGCATCCTCACCATGTTCGTGCTGTTTTCCTTGAGTATTAACAGCCGGGTCCTGGTCGAGGAAAAAAATAAAGGCACACTGGAGCGCCTGATGACGACCCAGCTGAAGACAACCGAGCTTTTTATCGGTAAATTCCTCGCTGGTTCAGGACGCGGGTTTATCCAGGTCGGCATCCTCGTTGGTCTTGCCTGTCTGGTCTTCGGCATCTTCACACCCTTGACGTTTCTGCTTGCCCTGCTGATCAGTCTCACTTTTTCTCTGGCTGCAGGCGCGCTCGGCCTGCTTATTAGTTCGATCGCCCGGACCGAGGACCAGGCGATTTGGATCGGGGTACTGGCCACGATCACTATGTCAATGCTCGGGGGTACATTTTTTACCGCGCCCGAAGGATCGCTGCTTTACACGCTGGGCAAATTGTCCGTAAACACCTATGCCAATGAAGCCTACCGCTCGATCATGGCCCAGCCGGCGATATTAGGCAATATCATCCCGGATCTCATGATCCTTATTGCAGTAACCGTTCTCGCACTTGTTCTCTCCTGGCTTTTCTTCAGGGTCTTGTCCAAAGCGAGGTAGCACGCGATAGCTATGGTTAAAAAACTTTTACTATTCGCGCAGAAAGAACTTAAGGTCTTCATGACCGACCGGCTGGCGTTGTTCTTCTTCGTCGTCTTCCCGTTCTTTTTTGTTATCCTGTTCCGCATGATGAGCTGGGGCAATGTCGACCGCAGGCTGGTGCTGCACCTGGCGACACGGGAGCAGGACGGGCTCAGCCATATGATCATCAATGCGATCGAAACCAAGGATACGCTGAAGCTGGAACCCGGCGAACCACGTATCGTGTGGCACAAGGATTATAAGGAAGCCGAACAGGCGGTATTGGAAAAAAAAATACCGGGGATCCTGGTCTTTCCGACCGATTTTACCGGATCGATCTACCTGGGCTATGGTTCTGACATCAAGATCATGGCCGATCCCGAGGCGGTTAATACAAAGGCCGCGCTGACCGGCATGGCAAGGGCTATATGTTCAGGGGTTATCGCGCAGCGCGTGGCCATGAATGCCGTGGTCGCCCTGCTGATCGAGAACGAAATGGCGGGCAGAGAAAGCGACGACCAGATTGGTAAGACCATTCAGAAATCCTTTGCCGGCCAGGCCGACACTTCGTTCACCGGGTCCTATATTAACTACGTACACGAGAAGGTCGGCAATATCAAACCCGTTAATCCATCCAACTGGCTCATCCCCGGTTACCTGGTCATGTTCGTGTTCTTTGCCGCGGCGCTCGGCGCCGAGACGATCATCCGCGAACGGCAGAACCAGACGCTGGAGCGGCTGATCGCCAGCTCCGTGCCCAAGGACGCGATCGTGCTCGGCACGTTTGCCGGCATTATGGCAAAAGGGCTTGTTCAGATCGCTATTTTCTGGCTGGTGGGCATTTTCGTCTTCAAAGTCGATATCGGACCCTACCCGCTGGGCGTTATCATCCTTTCTTTGTTGGTGGTCACGATGTCCGCGGCATTTACCGTAATGCTGGCAACGCTTGCCAAAACCCAGCGCAGCGCAAGTTCGCTCAGCGTTTTCGCTGCGCTGGTCCTGGCGCCTCTGGGTGGATGCTGGTGGCCGTTGTTCGTAACCCCGAGATGGCTGCAGTTCATCGCAAAGATCACACCCCATGCCTGGGCGACCACGGGCTTCAATAAGATGATGCTGTTCGGAGCTGGTTTTGGAGCTGTGGTGCCGGAGATGCTGGCGCTGGCCGGATTCACTGTCCTGTTCGGTCTGGTCGCGATCATCCGCTTCCGCACCGATGCGGTATAGACTTCAGCGGTTATCCAAGCTAATTCTGTCATTCCGTGCTTGACACGGAATCCAGTCTTTATATCTAGACACCTGCCGGAGTTTACCCCGTACCCTGATACGGGGCAGGAGTGACAAGAAAATTACGCGGTATAAATCACCCTGTAATCCCCCTTTTTAAAGGGGGAACAAGGGGGATTATTAACAGAATCAAACCAGCTTTAATTCTTTTATTATTTTTTTTATCTTGCCGGCATTGGGCTGGATGTGTTCAAGAATCGTGTACCGCTCGGGTCTGATCTTTCTGGCGTTCAATATAATCTCAACAAATTCATTATTGGAGATCCCCAAACTTTTTACTTTCTGGAGAAATCCTATTTTGACATACAATTTTTTCACGGCGGTAAGATACTTATTACCTTGCAGTGCCATGGTCACAAGCGCGGCAAACCCCACCTGCTCGCCGTGCAAGGTTTTTCTTCCCGGATACATGTAATCCAGGGCATGGCTGATCTTGTGCTCGCTCCCGCTCGCCGGCCTTGAAGAACCGCTCAGGCACATCGCCAGTCCGCTTTTGATCAATCCATCGGTCAGGCAGGCCAGAAATAAATCACTCTTTATATTGTGTGTCTTTAGTTTCAGCAGCGCCCTGGGACCGGTCTCTGCCAGCATCAGGATATTTTTACCTGCTTTTTCTCCGCCTTTTCTTAAACGGGTGTCAAACACGGCAGAAAGGTTCGAGACCAGGTCGCCCACGCCGGCTTTAATGCAGCGGACCGGAGCTTTTTTCACAACACCTAAGTCCACAATGACGCCATACGGCGCCCTGGTCAGGTGGCTGACCGGGATATTCTTTTTGTTCTTGATCACGGATACCGGCGACGCGATGCCATCATTGGACAGCGTCGTGGGTATGCTGATGAATTTTCTTCTTGTTCTGCCGGCAGCTAATTTGGCAACATCCAGGACCTTGCCGCCGCCGAAACCCAGGATAATATCAGGCTTGGTCTTTTTGACCAGCGACATGATCTTGGCGACCGCGGGTTCGTCGCTTTTTGACACATGAGTTTTGACCACGTTCACTTTGTGCTTGCACAGGTCCCTGGCGATACTGTTACCACCGAGCCTGAATGTCTGGTCATCGCCCAATATAAGTGCTTTTTTAAAATACACCTTGTTTTTCTTAAGCAATCTATTTAGCAACTTGAGTCTATGCGGACCGATCTCAAAGAAAACCGGCTGGTTCATCCCATAAGATTAGCTAAATTTTCTGACCAGTCAAGCGAGCGGTATTGACTTGCAGGGATTGGCTTACTATAATCCCGCCATGAACGCAGAGCAACTCTTCTCGCGCTACACGCCGATCATCCCGGATTTCAAGACGTTCATGGAATTCATCCATAAACCCTTGAAACAGTCGTTCCGCGTCAACACGCTCAAGGCAAAAAAGGAACGGATCCTCGACCTGATCAAGGATCACAAGGCCCAACCGGTCCCTTTTTACCAGGACGGCTTCTATCTGACCGATAGCCGCGGCATCGGTCTTCATTTCACGCACGCGATCGGTATGATCTATGCTCAGGAAATGGCGTCCATGGTGCCGGCGCTGGTGATGCAGCCCCGGCCCGGAGAGGTTATCCTGGACCTGTGCGCCTCGCCGGGCTCAAAGACGACGCAGATCAGTCAGCTGATGGGTAATACCGGTCTTTTGGTCGCCAACGAAATCAACCCCCGGCGCATGGCGCAGCTCATGCACAATGTTAAGCGCTGCGGTTTAATCAACGAATGTATTATCAGCTGCAAGGCCGACCGGTTGTCGCAGATGTTACCTGATTATTTTGACCGTATCCTGATCGACGCGCCGTGCTCCCTGGAAGGAACGATCCGCAAGTCCCGCGCGGTTCTTGACCACTGGGGTTTAAAGAACATCAACCATATGGCGTGGATCCAGAAAGGACTCGTGGTCTCCGGTTTCCGCCTGCTGCGCCCCGGTGGCACCATGGTTTATTCCACCTGCACTGTGGCGCCGGAAGAAAACGAAGCGGTGATCGATTATTTGATAAAAAAATTCCCTGAAGCCGAGATCATGCCGGTCCAGATACCGCAATTCACGACCCGCCCGGGTATAACCAAGTGGTTGAACGAAACCTTTGATGAACGCGTTAAACAATGCGCCCGCGTCATGCCCCAGGATAACGACACCGAGCCTTTCTTTATCGCGCAGATCACGAAAAGCGGCGTGCATAAGGAACGCATTGGATACCCGGGTAGGATAGAGTACAAGGAACAGGTAATAGATCTACTCAAACGGCAGTACGGACTTTTACCCGAGAAATTCCAGGACTATGCCGTGTTCCAGAACCGGGATAGTTATTTCATCTCGACACCGACGGCTTTTTCTTTCACCAAGATGAAGGTCCTGAGAAAAGGTTTGGAGATCGGCAAGATATATGATCACGAGCTCAAACCCGACAATGATTTTGTCCAGGTCTTTGCCCCCGACGCGACCAGGGATTGCTATGCGGCCAAGGACTGGGAACTGAAGCGTTTCTTAAAGGGCGATAAAATCACCGTCACTGGCATTGAGCCGGGTTTTGTCATCATCACGCATCAGAAACTTCCGGTCGGCGTGGGCCGGTGCAACGGTCGCGAGATAAAATCCGAGATATTACGCGAGCGCAGGACTAAAGAAACCCGCCGGCGATAGAAAATTTCAGTCTTTCCACCATCCCCGCATTGACTTAATCCTCCATTTTATATATAATGCGAACATGATCGACCTGAAGATGATACGAAATATCGGGCTGGCTGCCCATATTGATGCCGGTAAAACGACCACGACCGAAAGGATCCTGTACTACACGGGCAAGATCCGCAGGATCGGCGAGGTCGACGAGGGCTCCGCTACCATGGATTGGATGCCCCAGGAGCGCGAGCGCGGCATAACCATTCAGGCCGCGGCGACGACCGTCTACTGGAAAGATTACCGCATCAATATCATTGACACGCCCGGTCACGTGGACTTCACCATGGAGGTCGAACGGTCCATGAAAGTCCTGGACGGCTTGATCGCGATCTTCTGCGCGGTCGGCGGCGTCCAGCCCCAGAGCGAAACCGTCTGGCGCCAGGCTGACCGTTATCACGTGCCGCGCATTGCGTTCATCAACAAGATGGACCGCCTGGGCGCGGATTTTCCGCGCATCGTCAAACAGATAAGGGACAAGCTGACATTAAAACCCCTGGTGCTGCAGATTCCGATCGGAAGGGAAGAAAATTTCAAAGGCGTGATCGATATCATCGAGCAAAAGGCGATATTCTGGAACGATGACACGCTGGGCGCGACGTACCAGATCGAAGAGATCCCGCGGGAATACCGCGATGAAGTTCAAAGCTACCGCACGGAAATGCTGGAAACCATCGCCGAACATGATGAGGATATTTTTGAAAACTATTTCGCGGACAAAACCAATTCAATAGATGCGATCAAGTCGGTCATCAGAAAAGGCACGATAAATTCGCATTTCGTTCCGGTCCTGTGCGGCAGTTCATTGAAGAACAAAGGCGTTCAGCCCCTGATCGAATCGGTGATCGATTACCTGCCGTCGCCGATCGACCATCCACCCGTGAAAGGCGTCAACCCGAAAACCCATAAAGAGGAATCGAGAAAACCATCACTGGACGAGCCGTTCTCCGCCCTGCTGTTCAAGGCCCAGACCGATCCTCATCTTGGATTACTATACTATGTCCGCGTTTATTCAGGAAAAATTGATGCCGGTGACAAGGTTCTTATTTATCCCCCTGAGCGCATTGACCGTGTCAGCCGGCTGATGCTCATGCACGCCAATAAAAAAGAGGAAGTGGAATCGCTCGGCGTCGGAGAGATCGGCGTAATCACGGGCTTGCGCGAATGCAAAACCGGTTTCACGCTCTGCCAGGTTAAGCACCCGATCTCCTATGAAGCCATGAAATTCCCTGAGCCGGTCATCTTTGTCTCGCTCGAACCCCGCACGAAAATGGACGAAGACAAACTGGAGAACGCGCTGAGGTACCTCCAGATCGAGGACCCGACTTTCAAAGTACGCACCGATGAAGAAACAGCCCAGCGTATCATTTCCGGCATGGGCGAACTGCACCTCGATATTATCGTAGACCGGCTAAAGCGCGAGTACGGCGTGGAATCCAACGTCAGCAAACCGCAGGTCTCTTACCGGGAAACGATCACCGAACCAGCCATCGCTGAAGGCCGTTTCATCAAGCAGACCGGCGGCCATGGCCAGTACGGCGTGGTCAAGCTCCAGATCGCTCCGCTCACGGACGGCGAGGGCATCAGGATCACCAACAAGATCCGCGAAGGGGACATACCTTCGCAGTTTATCCCGGCGATAGAAAAGGGTATTAATCAGCAGTGCGAAACCGGCATCTTAATGGGCTACCCGATCGTCAACATTGATGTCACGATACTCAAAGGCGACTACCACGCGACCGATTCGTCGGATCTCTCGTTCAACATTGCCGCGACCATGGCGCTGCGCGAAGCGTTCATGAAGGGAAAACCGATCTTGCTTGAGCCGATCATGTCCCTGGAGATCGTGGTACCGGACAATTTTCTTGGCGATGTCATTAGCGACCTGAACGCCCGCAGAGGCAAAATCATCGGTATTGAAACCAACAGGAAAGAAAAAATAATCACGGCCACGTACGCGCTGGCAAGATCGTTCGGATACGCGACCGACTTGCGGTCGATCACCCAGGGCCACGGCATTTACACGATGCAGTTTTCCCATTATGCACCAAAGGAAGATAAAGAAAAAGTTAAGGAAAGGGAGGGTGCATGAAGAAATTACTCGTGATCCTTATACCACTGATCGGTCTTTACGCCCCGACCACGACCTTCTACAGCGACTGGGGATGGGGTTATTATTACTGGCTGTTCGGACCGATCGGACCAAGCCAGTCCGAAGGCATGGCCGCGGCCGGTTACAGCACGCTCGAATACCGCGGTTACAATCAATTTTCTCTGGGCGGCTGGCCCGGCAGCGGTACGCAGATCAGCAATCTGACCCTGCGGCTGCGCAATAACACCGGCGGTTCCGGGCTACAGATCACGATCAACCGCGTTACCTCGGCGACGCCCGGCTGGGACGAATGCGGCGGGACCAGCCCGGTGTATTTGACCAACCAGGCGGTCAATTCTAACGCCGAGGATTACACTTATTTCACGCTTACCGGCACCCAGGCCGTGACCGACCTCCTGACCGCTTGGCAAAGCGGCGCATCGTGGTTCGGGTTCGGCTACCGTGGATCGCGGGGATCGGGCGAGCCATGCATGCACTTTTTTTACGCGTTCTGGGCCGATTACATGTATGACGCGGCACTGATCGTAGATTACACGATCGGAGTTGAGGAAACACCGCAGAATATGGTTGTAGCGCCAGCGCTGTCGGTATATCCGAATCCGTTCAGCGAGATAGTGACAATCAATTACAATATTCACCCCCACCCTTTCCCTCCCCCCTCGAGGGGGAGGATAAAGGAGGGGGGGATCAAATCACAAATGTCATTGAAAATCTTCAGCACATCGGGACGGGAAGTAAAATCTTTTATGCTACCCACCACATACTACTTACTACCTACTGCTGTCTGCTGGGATGCCACTGACAATGACGGCAATAAGGCGCAGCCCGGTGTCTACTTTATCTTTCTCGAGTCAGACGGTCTGAGGGAGCGCCAGAAGATAATTCTGCTCAAATGAAATTCAAAGCCGTACTTTTTGACCTCGATGGAACTTTGCTGGATACGCTTGATGACCTGGCTGATTCCATGAACGCAGTTTTAAAGGATCTCGGCTTTCCCGGGCACGAGGTTGGCGCTTACCGTTACTATGTCGGCGACGGCATGGAAGTATTGTGCCAGCGGGTCCTGCCAGATGACCACCGCGATCCGGCCATGATCGAGAAATGCCTTGCCGGTATGAGAGAGGAGTACGGCAAACGCTGGAACATCAAAACAAAGCCCTACGACGGAATTCCGCAGGTACTAGAAGCTCTGGCAGCACAGTCCATCAAAACAGCGGTTCTGTCCAACAAACCCGACGATCTCACGCGGGTTACCATTGACCGGCTGTTACCTAAGTGGAAATTCGACATTGTCCTTGGAGAACGCCCTGGCGTGCCGCGAAAACCCGATCCGGCCGCAGCCCTGGAGATCGCTCAACGCCTGGATATCAAACCTGAGCAGATCGTCTATCTGGGCGATACGGGGATCGATATGAAAACCGCGACCGCAGCCGGCATGTATCCGGTCGGCGCACTCTGGGGGTTTCGCACCAGGGAAGAATTACTGGAAAACGGTGCCGCCATGGTCATCGCGGAACCGACAGGGTTGTTGAAGCTATTTTAACCACCCCCACCCCTACCTCCCCCCTGAGGGCAACGTGGAAAAGAATCTTTAATGATAATTGGTGTCCCCGTGGGAGGAGGATAAAAGAGGAGGGCAAAAGTAGGGCAAGGTCATGATCCCGCATAGCGGGGCTTTAGCCTTGCTAAACGAAAAAGGAGCTCATTATGCAATACGAAATACTCTATAAACCATCATATTCATTGGTCAAGGTAAAAATGGCAAAAGGCGAATCCGTAACCGCGGAAGCCGGAGCTATGGTCAGCATGTCCAGCAGTATTACGATCGCGACCGAGATGAAAGGCGGCCTTTTCGGCGCTTTAAAAAGAAGCGTCCTGGGCGGCGAGAGCTTTTTCATCAACACCTTTAACGCGAACGATGCCGGTGAGATCTCATTCGCACCGCCCATGCCCGGCGACATCGCGGCGATCGAACTCAAAGGCCAGACCTACTTCGCGCAGTCGCGGTCCTATATCGCATCATCGCCCACGATCCAGATCGATACGAAATGGGGCGGGGCCAAGACGTTCTTTTCTAAAGAGGGTCTGTTCCTGCTCAAGCTGACCGGTACGGGCACGGTTTTCCTGTCCAGTTACGGCGCCATCCACGAGATCGACCTGGCCGCGGGTCAGAAATATATCGTGGACACCGGGCACATGGTATCGTTCGCCGATGGTGTTGGTTATGGCGTCAAGAAAGTCGGCGGGCTGAAATCGACGATCTTCAGCGGCGAGGGACTGGTCTGCGAACTGACCGGACCGGGCAAGATCATGATCCAGACGCGCAGCGAGGACGCGTTCCTCTCCTGGCTCATTCCCCAGCTGCCCAAATCGCACAGCTGATCGATATTACTGATTTCAGCATTTATTTATTTGCATTAGTAAAAGATTCAGATTCTGAGGATTTCGCAAGAAATCCGAAGAATCTCTGTTTGCGAAAGGGGAAGATCAATTTAGTCTGATATTTTCACTTTGGTCGTATTTTCGATCCGCCTACCCTATATCCCTCTCCCCTTGGTGGCAACATTTAAAATAAAACCCTCCATAATTACTGGTGTCCCGGTAGGGGGAGAGGGTAAGGGTGAGGGGGTATTAATTTTGTCTTTCTATTTTAGTCTCTCTCTCGATCCGCCAGAGATCAGGTCTTTTTTCTACATGATTCTTAAAAACAATTGTGTCACCGCTTTTAATGATGTCAAATGCCTGGTTTGATCTGCTTTTATCCTTATCAAGGCGATAAACCTCGACCCGGCCTGATGGAGTGCATAAAAACAGCTTGCGTTTCCCTTTTTCATGGATCAGGCGGCTGATGACAACGTGACCGCGCGGCATTGTACTCTGGTGTATCGGTTTTGATAGTACCAGGTACGAAAATTTCAGCATATCGACCTCGCGGTTCAATCCCTGGTTCAGACGCACCAGGTACTCAGGCGGACTCCAGGGTATGCTAAAATGACACCAATCCTCCCGTTCCTCGACCGCCATCAATGGACATTCGCTGCTGTGCCCGCAAGGCATAATGATCTCATACTTCGAGTCGCGGGCAATGATGTTGCGCAAACCCATCAAACGGTGTGCGCAGTCCTTGAGCGCCGGTTCGATCACGATCAATGACCCACGGCTGGTCATACAGGAAAAAGCATCATCGATAAAGGCATAGGACAGCATGCCCGTCTTTATGATCTCGATCAGGGAATTGCTGAATAAAATAATGTCATACCTTTTACCGGTCTCGCCCAGTGTTTTGAAAATATCCGATCCTATGCCCATCTTCCTGTGCTCGACCGAGCATCCTTTACGATCCATTGACAGCGCTCGGCCCAATACTGCCGACCGCCCGATCATGGATACCGAAGCATCAATGCCGGTTAGGCAGATCTGGCGGCCGGTTTTGTCAGCACTAAACGCATAAAATAAACCATACATCCCGGCTCCTTCGCCGCAACCCAAGTCCAGGATCGAAAATTTTGCTGCATTCTTAAGCGCGGCGCCGCGCTGCGCGATCAGCTTTGTGCCGATATAAAATGATTTCATGAAATTCAATGCGAAATTATAGGCGAAATACGCATCTGATAATTCTGATCCTGGCATGGCTGCTGCCGCGAAACGGCTGGATAGAGTCCGCAGGTCATTTTTCAACTGACGTAATCGGTCTTTAGCCGCATAGTCGCCCGTACCCAAGCCAACCGTATCGATTATAAGGTCCTCTATTTCATGTGGCAGCTGGATTATCATATTTATAAAATATCCCCTCCCTTGATAGCATCTTCATCGGTGCCGGCGCCCAGGCCGATTGCATCGGTTATGAATTCATCGATATTTTGCGGAAGACTTGTGATCAAAGATCCGGTACGGTCACTCGACGACTACCAGCTTCTCACTCATGGTGATCCGGTCGCCGTTCTCTAATTGCAGACACGCTTGCACGATATACACCCCGCATGGAACGGTCATGTCGGCTGCGTCTTTTCGATCCCACGTTATTGAGTTATTGTGTAATTGCTTAAACGATCTTACCAATCTGCCAGAGACGTCGTAGATATTCAATGAAATTTCGGATTTCGGATTTCGGATTTCGGATTTGATCGCTACTGAGCGATTGAACGGATTGGGGCAACATTTCAGTGACGCGGCAGATATCGGTTCGACCGCTTTCAGCTCTTCGACGCCGATCGGTGACATGGTTTTTCCGTACATGATTATCGCCGCAGTACCGCTTCTACCCATATAACAGAAATGCGCTATTTCCAGTGAGTCAAAAGCAACAGCCCGGTCATTTTGATTTATCGATCCATACGAAGGATTGTCAAATGCCATGTCAACCGAATCCACCGTGAACACTACAGCGGCAGCCTTTTTTGAGGCAAACCCGATAGAGGCTGTATCATTGGCGTGATATACCCAAAAGACTATACCCACATCGTTATCCTTATCCAGGGCAATCGCTGAATACCCTTCGCAATAACTGGTGCTCGTGATTTTTGTCGTCTCGAAAGTACCCGTCTTGTTGGTCGCGTAATACAGATTCGATAATGTACTCCAGCATTCTTTAGTCCAGCAAATGTGAACTTTACCCGCATTATCAACCGCGATCGATGGGTCCATACCCGTGGTATCAGAAACGAGGATTGGAGTACCAAAAGCTCCACCAGCGTTATTAAGATAATAAATTTTAGTGTTCGTGGTGGAAGAATAGGCAATATGAACCGTGTTATCCTGGGCGACCGCAATCGTTGGATCAACGGCATTCCCAACGAGCCACACCATGGAATCGGCGTGAAAGGGGTAAAAATACGCAAGATTGTACGATCCCGAGTACATCTCGCATACAATATGGGCGTGGTTAAGATTGTCAACTGCTATCCCGTAGTGCCAGGTGCTCTGCGACGCGTTCTTCATTAACGTGTCACAGGCGGTAAACGAACCGCTTGAGTTGTTTGTATAAACAGGCCAACCATAGGTTCCGCCCTGGACACGGTAGAGGATATGTAGTGTCTGGTTAGGACCGGTTGCCGCGCTGGACCGGCAATTATAACCGGTGCTGGGCACCACACTAAATAGAAGCGAGTCGGGCAACCATGCGCCCGTCGATTTCTTTATGAATTTTACTATATCATTACCAGTTTTATTACCGACGAGATAAATCCAGCCGCTGTCATCGATGCAAACAGCTGGTTTGTCAGCTTTGTAGACATCAATGTTTTCTAGCGTAAAACTCAAAGCGGATGTAAGCAACGGTATCAACACTAAAATAAACACGCCTTTTTTATTAAACACAGGTCCTCCTTTCCTTTATTATATTATACTTAAGTATCGTAATAATGTCAAGGCACAAAGATTTTCGATTTTTTCTTAAAAATCTAAGAAATCTCGGTTACTTTCGCTCCAAATTCTTTGAAGCTATCGCGGGTATGGTCGTCCGATGTCAGGTAGATGACCTGGTTACCCTGCTGGCTGAACTCCCTGACCAGTTCGGCAAGTCTGCGCCGTCTCTGCCAGTCCGCAAAAATGAATGCGTCGTCCAGGATCAAAAAACATCCGTCCGGAAACAGCTTCTTGATCGCCGCCATCCTGAAGCACAATAACAGCTGGTCCTGGGCGCCGCTGCTTAAGCTTCCGGCACTGAATTCCCGGCCGTCTTCACGGACCACGACGAACTCGCGCTCCACGACTTTCACCTGCTTATATTTTTCCGTCACCCGGGCGAAATAGCGGCTCACGTTGCTGTCACCGGCAGCCATGATCTCGTCGATGAAGTCATCGAGCTCGCCGCTCATTTCATTCAGGATCTCAAACGCTTTTAGCGCAGCCCGCTGTTCAAGTTCACCGTTGTCCAGATCCCGTTTGAGACGCCGTAATTCCTGCAACGCCTGACCGGCGTCGTTGACATTATACACTTTATAACGGCTTTCTTCAAAGACCGCTATCTGCTGCTTTGCCGCGTCAATGCTCGTCTTGAGTTTTTCGAACGCAGCTATCTTTTCATCAAAGCGCGCCTCGTCAACCGGGATCTCCGGCGGATCGCATTTTTTCTCGTCGATCAGCCTTTTCCAGGCGGATTCTTCGCGGTTGTGAAGGAGTGACTCGATCGAGACCTTTATCCCCTCCAGACCAGCTTTTAACTGCGCCCCGGATCTTACCTTTTCCTTAAGCTGCTCAAGTTCAGCAAGACCCGTGATCGACCGCAGTTCGTCAATTCTCTCCTCGAGCGCCTGCAACGTGCCGGCCGACCCGATCTCTTCACGGGTTTGCTTTTTCTCCGCCAGCAGCGTTTCGCATCGTACCCGCTCCCTTTCGGCCGTCTCCAGCCGGCTCCTCAGCTCAGCCAGCGTTTTCAAGTCCGGGAAGACCGCCTTTGCTTTGTTCAACCACGCTTCTTCGCTAATTTGAAAACGCCGGACCCGGAACTGGTCAAATTGATACTTGAAAAACAGCGCCAAGCTCAGCGCGATGACCACGACCGGCCAGATTATGCTGAACCCGAACTTGAATTTCAGGAACAATACGGCCATGCCCAGGAGAAATGCGAGCAGCGCGTAGAACATGCTGGGCTGCCGCGGCAACCGGCCGGTGCCGGCGATGTATGACCTCAGGTCCAGATCCCCGATGATCTGTTCTGTTCTCGCCAGGGTGTCGAGCTGCTTTTGGAGATCGCCCAGCATACGCTCATCGTCTTTAAGTCTCTGAGTTACACTGGACTTAGCCGCTCTTTCGGCCTCTAACTTCTGCCATTCATCGTAATATTTCTGTTCATAACGCTTGTAACCCGCGAGTTCATTCTTTTTATCCTGATAACGAACGTACAGATCGCTCAGTTTTTTAAAATCATAATATTTACTGGCGGATTTCATCGCGTCGATCTCCCGTGCCAGTTTCTCATATTCTGCGTTCTTCTTGGCATACTGGAGCTTCATCTGTTCGATCTTTTCAAGTTCACGCAGGAATTCTTCAAGCTTCTTAATGCGCTCGGCTTCGTCATTTATGATCTTTTGCCTGCTTTCTTTCCATCGCCCCTTAGCCGTCATGCCAGCATTTTCCAGGACCTTCTCCCCCAGCCTGCTAAAAGGGATCTTCTGGCCCACTTTACTCATAATAAGCTTGACGCTGTCCCAGAACCGGGAGCCGGTTTCTTCCTTGTACAGGGATGTTTCCGACGCCTGCACATAGAGCAAGTTAGTGATCTCACCCTTAAGCATGATCGGATCGGTTTTTTTGGATGGCAGCCTGAATTTTTTTTGCGACGATTCCCCCTCGATGGCGATCGTCTGCGGTTTGCCATAACGCAGCCCGCGCACGTCCCGGCCGAACAGCGCATAGCTCAGTGCCTCAACGATCGCCGTCTTGCCCGTTTCATTAGCCCCGTAGATGAGGTCGAACCCGCCCGGACGGAAAGAAAATTCCTTGACCGGACCGTAATCGCTAAGCGCTATGCTGTTCAGTTTCATTGATGTTTATTTTATCGCATCGCTGAATATCGGGAACACCAGTTCAAAGACCTTGAACCGGAGTTCGTCGTCCAGATCCCTGGTTTTATCGACAAAGCGCTTGACCATGCCGTGCTCAATGACGCGGTCCCATGACTGGATCCGTCCGTATTGGAGTTTATGGCGGTAAAATGCGCTGTCCATTTCCCTGTTTATTTCTTCAAGCGTTAAGTTGAATTCACGGCCGCCCGAGCTAATGAAACCCTTGATCTCAATGTCGGGCATTATTTTGGAGCGGTCCAGACCACCCATGTAATCATGGAGATCGGTCAGGACCTTTTGTTCGTACCCGGGGAAAATGAAAAATTCACGGTGCTGCCAGAAAGGAACGTGACCGAGTTTCAGCAGTTCCACTCTAACCGCGGATTTGTCAGTATCAATGTCCACCAGCACCACGGCTCTCTCGGTATCGCATTTTGTACTCAGCGCCACGGGCGATCCGGGGTACGCAACATGCGTATTCTGGTATTGAACGCGGATGGAGCGGGTATGCAGATGCCCAAGCGCGCAGTATCGGCAGATCCCGGCCAGGTTCGAGGGCATCATAGGCATATAGGTTTTGCCCTCTTCTTCCTCCTCATCCAGGAACGCGAAGATAAATGATTGATCATAAACCGTGCCGTGGGCGACCAGTATGTCGATATTACGGGGGAGATCTTTCACGCATTCGGTGAAATCCACTTCATGGTATGGTATGGCGGCGACCTTCAAAGGACCGATCTCGAAAATGGTCACGGGCCTTTTATATGCTTGGATGACATTGCGGCCGTAATCGTAGTCCGGGCCGAAAGATCCGGGATCATGGTTTCCCGGAATAATGATGACCGGAGCGCGGCACTGATCAAAGATGCTTTTGACCTTAGACCTCAGGATCGCCGCGTCTTTGTCGGATTCAAAAAGGTCGCCTGCGATTATGAACGCGCCGGCTTTCACCTCGTTCGCTTTCTGAACAAGATCTTTAAGAATGCCCTGCCGGTCTTCCTCGCCTTCCTTGAGATGCAGGTCAGCGGTATGCAAAACCTTCATGCAGGCTCGCGGCTCACAATTGAAGGCGGCTGTATTTTTTGCTACGGAAAAAATCGTTCAGTATCTGCCGGTGGTCAAAGGCGATGTGGTCGGGCAGGTTCTTCGGCTCGAACACGCCGGCATCCTCGGCATCATCGCTGGCCTTGGGCACACCGTGGGCCGAGCCGATGAACACGACTGAGATCGTGTGGTGCCGCGGATCCCGCTTGGGATCCGAGTAAGTGTGGAACTGGCGTATGTTACTCACGGTAAGATTGGTCTCCTCTTTTGCCTCGCGCACGGCCGCGTCCTCGGCCGATTCGCCGTAGTCGATGAACCCGCCGGGTAAAGCCCAGCCATAGGGCGGGTTCTTTCTTTTTATTAAAACAATGCCGTTATCCATTTCAATGATGATATCGACGGTCGCCAGCGGTCTTTTTTGTTCCATGATGATGATAATTATATACGCTTTTCACCCTAAATCAACGGCCATTCTTGACTTTTACGTCTGGCTGGATATTATTTCTATTATATTATCTGGATCGTCACGTAAATGCGATCGAATTTCATGCCGACATAGCTCAGGGGTAGAGCAATGGTTTTGTAAACCATAGGTCGGGGGTTCAATTCCCTCTGTCGGCTTTCGTAAGTTATTGGTAATTGATAATTAGTAATTTGCTATTAGCTATTTACCGTCGGCCGCAGGCCGACATGGGCAGGTACCCAAGCGGTCAACGGGGGCAGACTGTAAATCTGCTGGCGAAAGCCTTCGAAGGTTCGAATCCTCCCCTGCCCAGTTAAGCACTGGCTACTAGTGAATAGAAAATAGAAATTAGATAAAAGGAAATGACAATGAGATCCATTATTGCACTTACCGCGTTCATCGCTCTGGGGTGTTCGCATCTTCAGCCGCAGTTCATCAAGAACATAGGCGAGAACAAGGCGGCTGTCATCTATGAAAAAGGCAATGAATATTTTGAAGCGAAAGATTACCGCAACGCCGTCATAGAGTTCGAGAAGATCGTCAAGGACTACAGCACGACCGATGCCTACGAGCCATCATTATATCTCCTCGCTTTTTCCCATTTCAAGCTTAATGACTATGAAACCGCTGTTTCCTATGGAGAGAAATTCATCAAGGAATTCTCCCAATCGACATTTTACGACAATATCCTGGCGCTTCTGGGCGAAGCCAACTTCAAACTCGCCGACGATTACAAAGCGGTCTATTATCTGACAAAATATTATGTCACCACCGAGGATACGGCGAGCCGGCGGTCAGCCCTGGAGAACCTGCTCAAGGCCCTGCCCCAGCTGTCCATATCCCAGCTGGAAAAACTCCACAAGCTGTACATTTCCGAGCCCCTGGACGAACATATCCTGTACAACCTGGTGCGCGCGGAGATTAACGCGGGCAAAGACGAAGAAGCCCAGCGGGATTTCAATCTCCTGGCAAGACGCTTCCCCAACAGCGAGTACGCGCTGCAATTCGGCGATTATAAAAGATTCGCGACGCTGGGCTCGACCTCGGGTCATGCCGGTGTCCTGCTGCCGATCACCGGCAAATTCTCGGTCTACGGGCTTAAATTGACCCAGATCATTGAGATCTTCGTTAAGAACCGCTACCTGCCGTTCACGCTTTCGGTGCGCGACACAAAATCCGACCCGATCGAGGCGATCCTGCAGGCTACCGACCTGATCGACGATGAACACGTCGATTTCCTCATCGGACCCATTTTTTCGATCGAGGCTTTCGGCGTATGCGGGCTGGCTTCGGGCAAAGGCATCCCGGTCGTCATCCCGACAGCCCTGGAGCCAAGGTTCGAAGCGCTCCCCTCGGTATTTGCCATGGGCCAAAGTGGAGAGAAACAGGCGCGGATGATCGCCCGCTACGCCACGCAGCAACTTGACCTTGTCCGTATTGCGATCATCTACCCGGCCAGCGCGAAATACGAAGCCCTGGGGAAAATATTCGCGAACGAGGTCATCAAGAACGATGGCCAGATCGTGGCCATGGAAAGTTTCGACCCCGACTCCATAACCTTGAGGTGGCAGCTGGAAAGGATCAAGAAGAAAAACCCCGAAGCCATTTTCCTGGCGATGGACACCGATCAGATAATCAATACCGCGCCTCAGGTGGCATACTATGGCTTGGAAAAGATCAGACTGCTTGGCATGGACGGCTTCAACAGCGAGCGTGTCCCGCGCCTGGGAGAAAAATACGTCGAGAACGCGATGTTCATCGCGCCGTCAACGCTCGACAGCACCGCCCGCCGCGAACTAAAAGCGCACGGCCTGGAGGAGAACGATCCGATCGTGACCCGCTTTTTCCAGACCTTGTGGAAATTAAAGGACCTGAACGAATACAGCCGCATCAATATCACCGAAGTTTTTACCTCGCTCCTCAAGGGCCGGGAAATGTTCAGTATCTACCAGATCCGGGACGGCGAGTTCATCCGCCTGACCGAACTTTCCAGCGAGGAATGAGGTTCTATATGCGAATAACAGCACGAATGATGAATTCGAATGAAACGCGTAAAGACCTATTTAATAAATTCGTCACATACGCTATCATTCGTTATATTCGGTTTTAAACACAAGGAGAGTGTATGGCAAAGAAAGAAGCCAAAGACAAAAAGGATAAAAAGATAAGCGTCCTCGCTGACATCAAATTTACCAAAAAGAATTATCTCTTCTTCAGTGCCGGGCTCGTATCGGTTGTCCTGGGCTTTATCCTGCTCGCGGCCGGCTCCATAGTCCTTGCGCCCATACTGCTGGTCATCGGGTATATTGTCTTTTTCCCCCTGGGCATTCTGCTGAAATAAACATCAATATCGCGTAGCCGGCTGCCGTGATCAATGCCCAAAAGCTCAAATGTCATGCCCGGGAAACCGGCATTGACGAACTGCGGATCACCACTGCTCAGGCGTTCTCCGATGCCCGGGAGCGGATCAACGAGCAGGTCGATGAGCACCTATTCCTGAACCCCGAACGCTGGTCCCGGACCTCGAACCGGAATTTTTGCGACATACATTATCAGCGATCGGACGCCCGCACCATCATAACCGCCTGTTTGTGTTATTATACGGACGAGCCCCGGGACGGATCGCGGCCGGGAGATCCTCACGGCATGATCGCCCGATACACCTGGCGTAACCATTACCGCGAACTTAGAAACCGCCTGCGCAAGCTGGCCCGTTTCCTTAAAAAGGAATACCGCGCGATGTTCCGCGTGTACTCCAACGGTCCGCTCACGGAGAAAGCGGCCGCGCAAAGGAGCGGTATTGGATATTATGGCAAACACAGCATCATCGTCCATCCCCGCTTCGGTTCATGGATCGTGCTGGGCGAGATCATAACCGATATCGAGATCGAGCCGGACCAGGCATTGCCCGACGATTGCGGTACGTGTCATCTATGCATGGACGCCTGTCCCACCCGGGCCATAATCCGCCCGTACATCATCGACCGGAGGCGCTGCATCCAAGCGTTGGCCAATTGGCCCGGCGAGATCCCGGAAGATATCATGGCCGTATGGGGGAAGCGTCTGTACGGCTGCTCCATATGCCAGGATGCCTGCCCGGTCAACAAGACCGTAAAACCGTTCGACCGACCCCGCACGGAGATCGGCAATGTTGGACCGTCGCTGTCCCTGCTTGATATCCTGCGCATCGATGACAAAACATACCGGACCGCCTACGCGGACAATCAGATTACCGCAGCCTGGATCAATTTTCCCGCGATCAAGAGAAACGCGCTGATCTGCCTTGGCCACACCGGTGGCCCTTCGGCATTGGGCATGGTCCGTGAATTTACCGGGCACGACGACAGTATTATCGCGGCGGCAGCACGCTGGGCGCTGAACCGTCTGTGAAATGGCCGGCATAAGGCAGAAGGTGCAAACCGCCCGGAGCAATCCGGGCCTGGTGCCGCGTTTCATCTGGAACCGGATCAAAACCGTGGCTTGCTATGAACTGTCCAGCCTGATGAACGGATGGGCCGCGCTCCCGGAAACCATTAACCTGTACCCGACAGCACGCTGCAACCTTAAATGTAAAATGTGCTTTGCCCGCCGGTATCGGGCAAAGTCCGAACTTGATTACGAACAGTGGTGCCGCGTCATCGATGAGATCGCTTCCTTCAAGCCGCGCGTTCATCTGTCGGGCGGGGAACCGTGCCTGCACCCGCGGATCATCGATATTATCCGGCACATTAAAAAATTCGGCCTCTACGTGCACATCACAACGAACGGCACTCAATTGGCGCGACAGGCCGAAGATCTGGTTAGTTCGGAGGTGAACCAGCTGGACCTATCGATCGACGGTCCTGCCGACGTGCACGACGCCATCCGCGGCAAACCCGGGACCTATCGGCTGATCGACGAAGGTTTGAACGCGCTTAACCGCGCGCGGTCAAGGTCCGCTTTGCCCCTGGTCCGGATAAATTCGATCATTAACTTCCAGGATCCCGGCGCCATGGGTCAAATCGTACAACAGGCTGAGCGGTGGGGCGCGCAGACCGTGCAGTTCATATACCCGTTGTACCTGAAGCCGGAAGAGGTGGCGGGCCACCAGGCCCTGCTCACATCCCTTCTGCACCGCGATCTCAACTACTGGAAATTCGCCGCTGGTCATGATCCTTCACCCCCCGACCTTGACAAGGCGTGGTCGACCGTGGAAACACTCCGCGGCCTGATCGCGGGTTCACGGCTCAAGATCGCTATTTTCCCGGATTTCACCCGGGATGCGTTTTCAGCATACTATGACCGCTCCCGGGATTTTTACCGGTCGTACACAGGTTCGTGCCGCGCCATGTGGAACACGGCGACCATCCTCCCTACGGGCGAAGTGGAGTCGTGCCCGGATTATGTCGTCGGCGACCGCGGGCACGAAGCATTCAAGGCCATCTGGAACGACCAGAGCATGAAAACGCTGCGGCGGCGCATCCGGGACCTGAATTTTTTTTCCGTCTGCCGGGCGTGCTGCTTTTTTTATCCCGTCAGGCCGAAACCTTTTATCGGTTGACAAAAAAATCCATTTCATTATAATACTGGCATGGCTGAAGAACAGAAAAAGACCGAACCCAAGTACCTGGATGAACCGGTAAAGATCAAGGAACTTATTTTCATGACCATATACTCGCTGGAAAGCAAAGCCTGGGCGTACCTCGGGCTCACCGGTCACCCTGAAACCCAGAAACCTTTGAAAGACCTGACCGAAGCGCGACTGGCTATCGATGCTATCGGCGCCCTGTACAAGTTGATCGAGCCTGATCTCGAACTTGAGGAGAAAAAAGACATCCAAATACGCCTGACCAATCTCAGGCTGAACTTTACCAAAGACGCGACGCCCGAAAAATCCTGATAAGGCAATGCGCCAAACCGTCCTGGAAAAATTTGTCCCTTTACTGGTCCTGGTCGCCGTCCTAGCCGTCTACGTCTATTCCCTCTGCCCGACCTTGTACCTGATCGATTCCGGTGAGCTCGCGGCCGTAAGTTTCACACTGGGCATCGCACATCCGACCGGCTATCCTTTGTACACGCTCATTTCGTTTTTTTTCAGCCGGATCCCCGGGGATCCGGTCTGGAATTTAAACCTGCTCTCGACGCTCTTCTCGCTCGGCGCTGCCCTCTTGATCTATCTGGCCGCGCGGGCGATCACCGGGCACCGCTTCATCCCGGTGCTGGCTGCATCGCTGTTCGCTTTCTCCCCGACGATCTGGAGAACAACGGTTACCAACGAGGTCTACCCGCTGACCGCGCTTTTCTGCGCCGCCTTGATCTTCCTGGCGCTAAGGATCAAGACCACGCGCGATTTCTATCTGATAATGTATCTGTGCGGGCTCTCGTTTACCAATCACATGAGCATCTTCGCGCTCGCGATCCCGGTCGGCATATACTGCATCATCCGATGCCGGCCTTCCTGGAAAACAGTGTGCCTCGGAGCAGCCCTGGCCGCTCTGGCGGTCACGCCCTACTTCTATCTGCTCGCGCGGGCCTCGGCCAACCCTGCCATTGCGTGGGGGGATCCGCATAACCTCCAGCGCCTCCTGTGGCACGTAACCGGACGCCAGTACCAGGTATGGATGTTTTCACAGTCCTTTTCGGAGATCATCGCGAACGCACGCCAGGGCATTTCGTTCCTGGCCGCCGACCTCGTCTATATTTTTCTCATTCCCTGCCTTGCCGGCACGTACTATCTGTTCCGACGCGAGCGCGGCAAGTTCTTCCTGTTCATATCCATAATTGCGGTCAATTTCCTTTACACCGTCAATTATGCGATCCCGGACATCGAATCATATTATATCCCCGGACTGACCGCCCTCTTTATTCTCAGCATCTACGGGCTCAAAGCCTTCGCACGCCACCTGAAATGGTTCATCGCAGTGCCCCTGGCCCTGCTCATCATGGTCGTCCATTACCAGCCGTCGACCCTGCGCGGTAATCATTTCGGACGGGAATTCGGCCTGGCGCATTTCAGCCAGCTGCCGGACAGCGCCCTGCTCATCTCGAACTACTGGGATATCGTGTCACCGGCAATATACCTGCAGGCCGTCCAGCGGCAACGTCCCGACATTGTCATCATCGACAAAGAACTCATGCGGCGCACGTGGTATGTGAACGCCCTGCGCCGGCAGTATCCTAAGATTTTCGCCGCGGTCGCCGGGCCGGTCAGCGACTATATGAAAGAACTCGTCAAATTCGAGTATAACCGCCCTTATGATCCCAACACCATCCAATTAAAATACATCAAAATGCTGGATGCGCTCGTGGCATCGAAACAGCGCCATGGCGTTTTTTTCGCGCTGCCATTCCCCGACCAGGACCTGCGACAGATCAAATCGGAACTGTCGTGGATCCCTTATGGTCTTGTCTTCGCCGTGACCGGCGATACGACGGTAACGGCCTTTGATTTTTCAAAACTTACGCTGACTCGACCCCGGTTCATTAACGACGTGCGGCTTGCCTTTAATATCCGCGTCGTCGAACAGATGACGCAGAGCAATATCCGCTACCTGACATCCCGCAACCGAATGGAAGCGGCCCAAAGCGCGGACCGCTGGCTGAAAAATTTCTCACGGCAAAGATAAGCGGATTGATTTTTTACTGATAATCCGTATAATTATCCATGCACATCCTCGTGGTCGACGACGAACAATCCCAGCGTGAACTGCTGGCGGGGTTCCTCAAAACGAAACAATACACGGTCACGACCGCGGCATCCGGCGCGGAAGCAGTGCAGCTTAACCGCTCGACTGGCTTTGACCTGGTCATCATGGACCTGAAAATGCCGGAACTAGACGGCATCGAGACCATGGCGCGCATGAAAGAGATCGACCCGGAAACCAATTTCATCATCCTCACCGGGTACGGCACGGTTGAATCCGCGGTCCGGGCGATCAAACTCGGCGCTTATGATTACCTCAACAAGCCGGTCAACCTGGACGAGCTGGAGCTGCTGGTCGAGCGGATCCGCGATGAACAGCTCACGCATCAGGAACTGGTGACCCTCCAGGAAGAGATCCATGAAAAGTTCAAGTTTGAATTTTTCATAGCGGAAAGCCCGGCTATGAAGCAGGTGCTGGGGCTGATCCCCCGGATCGCGAAATCCGATTCGGCGGTCTTGATCCTTGGTGAATCCGGCACCGGCAAGGAACTCATTGCGAGGCTGGTGCATGAAGCCAGCATCAGGAAAAGCACCCGTTTCATCCCCATCTCGTGCGCCGCCTTACCCGAGACGCTTATTGAAAGCGAACTGTTCGGCTATGAGCGGGGCGCGTTCACGGGCGCCGAAAAGAGAAAGATCGGCAAGTTCGAGCTGGCAAATCATGGAACCCTGTTCCTGGACGAGATCGGCGACCTGCCGATGATGGTCCAGGTCAAATTGCTCCGCGTTCTGCAGGAATTCACTTTTGAAAGGCTAGGCAGCAATGCTGCGGTCAAGGTCGATGTCCGCATGATCTCGGCCACGAACCAGGACCTTAAAAAGAAGATCCAGGCGGGCACTTTCCGCGAGGACCTGCTCTACCGGCTGAACGTGTTAACGATCGAGATCCCGCCGCTTAGGGAACGGCGAGAGGACATCAAGCCGCTAACCGATTTTTTTATCAAGCGCTTTACGGAACGAAGCCATAAACAGCTTAAGAGGATTTCAAAGGAAGCTTTGAACAAGCTGCTCCGATATGAATGGCCGGGGAATGTCCGGGAACTGGAAAACGTCATAGAGCGGGCCATGGTGCTGTGCCGTGGCGATCTCATCGAATCGGGCGACCTG
This sequence comes from bacterium, assembly GCA_036382775.1. Lineage (NCBI taxonomy): Bacteria > bacterium. The sequence goes on from DASVHD010000005.1 coordinate 39,567, forward strand.
CCCTTGAAGATCGAAACCGAAAAAGCATACACCGGCGAGACGATGGCGGACATCGAAAAGCAGCACATCCGCTCCGTGCTTTTAAAAACTAACTGGAACCTGAGCCTGACCGCGGAAAAGCTTGGCATTCACCGCAATACCCTGCGTCTCAAAATAAAGGAATACGGGCTGGAAAAAGAAAAGTAGGTATCCTTGACACCCCGTGCTTTTTAACTATACTTTACAGCATGGATAAAAAATTTATTTTTGTTACCGGTGGCGTCGTGTCATCGCTGGGTAAAGGCGTTGCCACCGCATCGATCGGTTTTTTATTAAAGTCATTCGGGCTCAAAGCCACGCTTTTAAAGATCGATCCCTATATCAATGTCGACCCCGGGACCATGAACCCTTACCAGCACGGCGAGGTGTTCGTGACGGCGGACGGCGCCGAATGCGATCTTGACCTCGGACACTATGAGCGTTTCCTTAACGAATCGCTCGCGCGCCAGAACAATATCACGACCGGCCAGATATATTTCGACGTCATCAGCCGCGAACGCAAGGGTGAATACCTGGGCAAGACCGTCCAGGTCGTGCCCCATATCACGGACGAGATCAAATCGCGGATCATGGAGGTGGCCACGAACAGCAAGGCCGATATCATCGTGGCCGAGATCGGCGGCACGGTCGGCGATATTGAAGGCCAGCCGTTCCTCGAAGCCATTCGTCAGATGAGGCTGGACCTGGGGCGAGAGAATACGCTATACATCCATCTAACGCTCGTGCCGTTCATCAAAACGACCCGGGAATTCAAGACCAAGCCAACCCAGCATTCAGTACGAGGCCTGTTGTCCATGGGCATCCAGCCAGATATCCTGCTGTGCCGCACCGATTCATACCTCTCGGATGATCAACGAAAGAAGATCTCCCTGTTCTGCAATGTGCCGATTAGTTCGGTCATCGACGCCGTGGACGTTGAATGCATCTACGAGATACCGCTTATTTTGCACCAGCAAAAGCTGGATCACCTGATTATGAATCACCTGGGGATCGACCGCAAAGAAGCCGATTTCAGCGAATGGTCCCTGTATGTCCAGCGGGCCAAGTCCCCAAACAAGACCGTGGAGATCGCGATCTGCGGCAAATATGTTGAGCTCAGGGACGCCTACAAGAGCATCATCGAAGCCCTTAATCACGCCGCCGCGGCCAATGACGCCCGCGTCAAGCTTAAATGGATCGACACGGACCGCATTGAGGACGAGATCGCGCTCAGCAACACCCTTTCCAACATCGACGGCATATTGATCCCCGGCGGTTTCGGCATGAGGGGTATCGAGGGCAAGATCAGAGTGGTCAAATACGCGCGGGAAATGAGGAAACCGTTCTTCGGGATATGCCTGGGCATGCAATGCATGGTGATCGAGTATGCCCGAAACATCTGTGCGCTCAAGGGCGCCAACTCGACGGAATTCGACGATGACACGCCGAACCCCGTGATCGACCTCCTGCCCGAGCAGAAAAAGATCAAGGATCTGGGTGGCACCATGCGGCTCGGCAACTGGCCCTGCCACATCGAACCCAAGACGCTGGCGCACCGGATCTATAAAAAGAACCTGATCGAGGAACGCCACCGCCACCGCTATGAAGTCAACCCCAAGTACATAAAACCACTAGCCGAGAAGGGCCTCATCTTTTCCGGACATTCCCAGGACAACAAGCTAATGGAGATCGCGGAAATATCCCATCATCCTTTCTTCATCGGCGTGCAGTTCCACCCTGAGTTCACGTCCCGGCCGCTCGCGCCCAATCCGTTGTTCTATCATTTCATTGAAGCGTCACTGAAGAAAACATAGTGCCGGTATTATCCGTACCGTGGGTCCTGTCCGTAATCTACGTGCTTTACTGGCTTAACCGGCAGCGCCGGATGCTTTTAAAGGAACGCAGCCCGGTCAGTCCCGAACGCTGCCTTTATGCCCTTGCCCGCAACCTGGTGTTCATGCTGTCGCGGTCCCGCGCCGCGCCGTTCGTGGTCAAGGGTTCGCTCCAGCCGGCGGGCAGTGGCGCGGTCATGTATTCAGTGCACTACGGCATATGGGAGATGATGCCGCAGGTTCTGAGGACCGCCGGGTTCCGGATCGGCATTATCACCAATCAGTACGGCCATGGCGGCAACAACCATCCGCTGGCGGCATGGGCAGACCGGCTCCTGCGCCGGTGGCGTTCCCGGAACGGCGTCATCGTGTTCTACCAGAACAATCCGCGCGCGATCGTCGAATTCGTCAGGAACGGCGGTGTCTTTGCGATGCTTGTCGATGGTTCTAGCTTTTTTTCCAAATTCCACAAAGCCCAGAAGCTGGCCGCGGTTTGCCATGTGCCGTTGATCCCGTTCGCCATGTACCGCCGTGACGGCCGCGGGGTCCTTGATATCAACTGCGATCTGGAAACATTGATCGCCCGACGTCCGCACGATTACGCGTGGTTCTACCGGTCGCGGCGGGCCGCAGCATGATCACCGGTAAAGCGCGCCGCCATTGGGCATCGCCGTCGCCGGGCATGATTCTGATCGCGCTCATGGCCATGGCTGTATGCACCTGCGAAGAAGAAGAATTCACCGAATCGCCGGTCAATCAGTTCCCCCATATCACACTCATGAAATTCAGCTTGACCGAGACCAAAAACGGAAAAAAACTGTGGGTGCTGGATGCGGACGAAGCCAACGTGTTCGACGAGTTCATAAGCGTCGATACCGTGACCATCCGGTTCTTCGACGAAAAGCCGGAGGCCTATGCGGTCCTGCGCAGCCTGAGCGGTACTCTCAATACCAAGACGCGCAATATTATCGTCCGTGACAGCGTGAGGCTGTTGACTAGCGATTCCACAAGGCTGTTCACTGATTCGCTTTTCTGGAAAAACGATTCGCAAAAAATAATCACCAATTCCTACGTCCGAATCGTCAAACAGGACAGCACGACGATCGAAGGTAATGGGCTGATTACGACCCCGGACCTCAAGAAGATCGAGGTCATCGGCGCTATCACCGGCACTTCGCCGGTCGAATTCCCGAAGATCAGGTGATCCCATGCCCTATGCGGTCTACCCGCTGCTGCTTTTAATGCTGACGCCTTTCCGGGCGGATAAAGTCGAGATCATACAGGAAGATTCCGCCAGCATCGTTCATTTGATCGGGAATGTCGCAATCGAGCAGGAAAGCACCCTGATCACGAGCGCCGAGGCGATCCTCAACGAAACCGAGGGATATGTGCAGCTGTTCCGCGACGTTATCATCAAGGATAAGACCGGTGATATCATGGCCCAGCAGGCGCTCTATTATTTCCATGATAAGAAAGCCTCGCTCAGCGGCGCGGTCGAGCTCCGCACCGACACCGAAACCCTGAGCTCGGACTCGCTGGACTACGACGGCATCACGAAACAGGTGCTGATGCACCGCAATGTCAAGATCGTCGATGAAAAGAACGACATGACCGCCTATGGCAGCCGCGGCTGGTATGACCTGGCTGAAGATTACGGCCGCCTGACCGGCGAGCCTCATCTTGAAGTGGCCCGCGCGCCCGTTGATAGCGGCGCCGCGCTGCGGCCGCCGATGACCGTCGTCGCCAATTCATTCATGCTCTACGCCCGGGATAACATGTTCTGGGGATATGACTCGGTGACCGCGGTGATCGACAGCATCACCGTCGATTGCGACACCTTTGCCTACGACCTGAGCAAGGAAAGCGGCACCATGGTGCGCCCCCGGGTTACGGAAAAGACCAACGAGCTTGCCGGCAACCAGGGCAGTTTCAAGATCCGGAACAAAATGATCGAATATTTCTCGGTTCAGCAAGGTACTGCCCGCTATACCACCAAGGAAGGATCGAAAAATTTCATCGAGGGAGAACAGATCACGGTATTTTTCTCAAACGGCGAAGCCAGCCGGGTCGTGGCCGGAGGCCAACCCCGTGGCCGGTTATTGTTGAAATCAGAAAAGACGGATGAAGATGCTGGTAACTAAGGATCTGACCAAGGTATTCGGCCGGCGGGTCGTCGTCAACAAGGTGAACCTGAAGATCGAACAGGGAGAGATCGTCGGCCTGCTGGGCCCGAACGGCGCCGGCAAGACGACGACCTTCAACATGATCGTGGGGCTGCTCATGCCCAACCAGGGCGAGATCCTCTTCGACGACCTGGCCATCACCGCGCTGCCAATGTTCAAGCGCGCCCGGCTGGGCATATCGTTCCTCTGCCAGGAACCAAGCGTCTTCAAGAAACTCACGGTCCTGGACAATCTGATCGCCATCTACGAGATCGTCGGCGTCAAGCGCCGGGAAGCGGTCAGTCTGGCAGCCAAACTTCTCTCCGATTTCAAGCTTGATCATGTCAAAGATCAAAAGGCCTACACGTTGTCCGGCGGCGAGCGCCGCCGTGTCGAGATCGCGCGCAGTCTGATCAGCCACCCGAAATTCCTTCTCCTCGATGAGCCCTTCACGGGCATCGATCCCATCGCCCGCGCGGAACTGCAGGACATAATCCTGAAGCTCAAGAGCCAGGGGATCGGCGTCCTGATCTCGGACCACAATGTCCGGGAAACCCTGGAGATCACGGACCGTGCATATCTCATCTATGACGCGCAGGTGCTGTTGTCGGGCAGCGCGCAGACGCTGATCGACGACCCCCAGGCCAGGGAACTGTACCTGGGCTGGAAATTTAAGATCTGAGCTTAAAGACGTACACCGCCGGGTTCACCGGGTTCCAATCCATGTTTGGATAATGGGGATCAAAGGTAATACCTAAAATATAGAATTTTTTGAAAAATTCTTTGACAATGACGTAGTCGCGCTGTTCGAACAGGCGCGAAATGAATTGCTTTCTCACGGTCGCGCTTTCACGGCTGCTGACCGACGACGAAAGTTCGTACTCGGTAATGATGAAATAGTCCGGCTTGATGCTCAGCAACCGGTCATAATTGAAATCAACGAGCTTGATGTTCTCCAGCACCATTTCCACCGGCGGAGTGTAATTCCATGGGAAATAGCTCGCTAAACCCACCACTGCCTGCGGGTTCGCGTTTTTACGCATCCATTCCGCGCACTCAATGCGCGTGTCGGTCGGGGTGATCCGCAGGACCAGCGAAAACGAGAAAGCCAGAGTGTACGCGAAAACGAACGCGCCGGCAATACCGATGCCGACCAGCGCCGCCTTTTTGCGGATCCGCTTCATGAGATCATACAGCATCCGGCTGACCGCGATCATCAAAAACGGCAGCACCATCAGCACGTGCCGGAGATGGGGAGACGCGTGGTAGACCATCATGGCATAGAACGGCACGATGTAGAATAACAGCGTAAGATCGGACCGCGTCCGTCTCAGGAACAGGTACAGAAGTGCCAGGAAGGCAAGGATGGTCAGAGGCAGCTGCAGCGAATTGAAACTGGCCACCGAGAACGGCGCTATCAGGCTGGCCGGGTAAGCATTGTAATAGAACAAACCCCGTGCCCCGAATATCCCGCCGAAACCATGGACACCCCCCCTGAGGAACTCATCGCTCGACAATAACGCGTATGGGGTTGTTAACAAGAAAAATCCCGCGGCCACAACCAGGGCGCCGATGGAATCGCGATTCAGGATCCGGGCGATGAACCGCCGCTTGAGGCCCGCATTCTGGTCATAGATCCGGTAAAAGAACAGCAGAAGAAGCAATCCATTGGTGTACTTGGTCCCGATCGCGATACCCATGAAGATCCCGCAAAGTAATGCCCAGCGCCGCGCGCCCAGGGATGAAGGGTTCATGGTCAGTATCCAGAATGCCAGCGTGAACCAGAAAAGCGCCGGCGCATCGACTACGAGGAAACGCGACTGGAATATGGCCGTGGGCAGGATCGCGGTGAACGCAGCGGCAATGAGGCCGGTCACATCATTATACAGGTTCCGGCCGATCAGAAATATCAAAAAGATCAATACCACGCTCTCGATCAGGGTCAGGATCCTGCCGATAACATACATTCGGGAATAATCACCGAGCGAAACGCCGCTTTCCGGCTGCCCCAGCTCGTTCGTTTTCACGGGCGGGGAGAACGGTTCGATGATACCGAACCACGAAGCCACCTTCAGCGACAGCAGCAGCGTGTAATAATGGAACGTTGGGTTGATGAAATAGTGCGGGTTCAGATTGTCAGGACCCATCTTGAACAGCAGCCCGAGCACGAATGCCTCGTCCTGATAGTGATTGCGCCAGTACGGGGCTTTCGGTATACCCCATTCGAACCTGTGGCAACGAAGATAAGCGCCCAGCGCAGTGATAAGAATCAGCGCGATCAGGATCGATCTTTTCATGGGTGCAATTATAGCAATAACCGGCGCGGTTGTCAACCGCGCCGGTCCGCCGGGTAATTGACTTTTATCCAAAATCGGTCTATAATAACGCGATGGAGTGCAAGTGAAAAAAGGCGCGCCGGCCGCTTGGTCCAGACCGCTGCCGGTCTGGATATTCCTGGCTGTATACCTGGTGTTTTCCATTCTGCTTTTTGACCCGAAGCTGTTTACCGGAGGCGATAACGCGACCTACATCATCCTGGCCGAATCGCTAGCCGGCGGCAAAGGGTACTCAAATATCAACGTACCCGGCGATCCCGGCAATACCCAGTATCCGCCCGGTTTCCCGCTCATGCTCGTCCCACTGGTGCTGTTATTCGGCGCCAATATCCTGGCCTTAAAAATTTTAATAGTTCTGACCGGCGTTGGTGCGATGTTTTTCATCTATAAGATCGCGGCGGGTGTTTTCAAAGAACACAGCATGCCTTTAATAGCCCTTTCCCTGTCCCTGCCCGTGTTCATTACCTACAACCACTGGGTCCTCTCGGAAATGCCCTTTTTCTTCTTCTCGCTTGGTGCCGTTTATTTCATCATGCTACAAAGGGATCGGCCGTCGCCGGTATTCACGTTGATCGCGATCGGATTCGCGGTTTTTTCGTTCTTCATCCGTACCTCCGGCATCTCCCTGATCGCCGCGATCGCGCTCTATTTTTTACTGAGAAAAGATTATCGCTTTTTAGGGGTGCTCATCATCCTGTTCCTGGCGGTATTTATTCCCTGGTCGGTCCGGAACGCGCGCATCCCGTCCGAAGGTTCATACGTCGACCAGCTGCTGGCAAAAAATCCCTACCAGATGGAACTGGGCCGGGCATCAGTATCGGACTTTGCCGTGCGCATCGTAGACAATTTTGCCATTTATTTTTTTAGCATCCTGCCGCTGGCTGTCATGGCGGCCGTTTCGGTCTCCTGGCTCAAAGCTCTGGCAGGGTCGATCCTGCTTGGATTGATCATCGCCGGGTTCGTCCGACGCATTAAAGCGCCCGCGATACAAGAATGGTATTTTATTTTCGGTCTGGCCGTTTTACTGTTTTGGCCTGCCGTCTGGTCATCGGACCGCTTCCTTTTGCCGCTGCTGCCCTTTTTCCTGATCTACTTGTACGAAGCGTTTTTCTGGCTGCGCGAGAAACTGAAGATCAAACACCTGGTAACGGCGGCGACGGCGGTCATGATCGTCCTCAATCTTTTCACGCTCGTGCCGCAAATGCGCACCGCTGTCGCTGATACTGCGGGATACCTGCACGGCGACCGGTACGCCGGTTATCAGCCTAATTGGCGGCGTTTTTTTGAAACCGTTGAGTGGATAAAGAAAAACACGCCGTCCGATAAAATTATACTCGCCCGCAAACCGGAATTCGTCTACCTGCTGTCGGACCGCAGATCAATGATCTTTCCCTTTACCACAAACACCGCACGCATGAAGGAATCCATAGCCCGGAGCGATTATATCCTGATCGACCAGCTGTTTCCGCAGACCTTTAGATTCCTGGTGCCGGTCATCCAGCAGGAACCCGAGCGCTACGAGGTCGTCTATCAGTCCAGAAAACCGGAATTTTTCGTGCTGAAGGTCATACGCTGACGCCCGGCCTGCTAGCAGGTCTAATCTTGACAATTATCGAAGAATCCTTATAATTAGAGAAATATGTTGTTGCTGTTCTTCGTTTTGCTTGAATACAAACCTCAGACGCTGGCCGTCCCGCCTTTTGAACACACTTTCGGGTTTTACCGCGCCTCCAAGTACTACCTCCAGCTATTCCTGGGACCCGGCTTCAACTATAATGATCCGCAGGGGATCACTGCGGTCAAACTCAAGGAGTTGGACGACCCCAAGACAAAGAAAGACGATGACGAACTCACGGCTTTTGCGGTCAATTCCGGGAACGGGCAGATCATCTACAACGTCGGCCTGGAGGCGGTCAAGATCTACGGCAACAGGGAAACCTTTTCAAGCCCCAAAGGGATCACTGCCAACAGCGACGGGCTTGTCGCGGTCGCTGATTTCGGCAACCGTCGCGTCGTGAAACTCCAATGTCAAAAAGGTGAACTCAAGTGGGCCGGCGAGATCCCGCTCGCGGGCCGGCCATACGATGTCTGCTTTGATTCGCAGAACAACCTTTATGTCACTGACTATGATAACTCCCGCGTCTGTGTTTATGGCCCGGACAACAACCTCATCACTTCCTTCGGCATAACGGGCCGCGCGCTCGGCGAGATATATCAGCCGATGGGGATCGAGGTGATCGACGCTCAGGCCCCGCACAATCGCTTTCAGGACGAGTTTATCGTGATCACGGATGATGACGGCAAGCGGGTCTCGAAGTTCACCTTGAACGGCCGGTTCCTGGGATCGGTCTATGACTTTGAGCTGGGGCTGGCCGAAGCCCATTTTCTTTATGTCGCAATGGACTATTACGCGAGCATTTATGTGACCGACGATGTCAATAACCAGATCCATAAATTCGACCATGACCTGCGCTATATCATCTCCGAGGGTCGGACCGGCACGGATCAGGGCGAATTTGCTTCGCCGCGCGGCATCACCATCAACCGCAAGTACGGTCAGGTTTTCATAGCGGAAAAAGAGGGCGGTCAGTATCTCTGGATCGCGGGTGACGTCATTTTCATCGGCGCTTTTCCCCCGGTCATCACCAAAGACCTGCCCGGCACGACGATCGCCATCTACCTGACCCAGGAAGTAAAGGTAAACATGGGTGTTTATAACGCCATGAACGAAAAAGTGAAGGATCTACTAAAAGACATAAAGTGCGCCCCCGGTGAGTTCCTCGTGGTATGGGACGGCCTTGACAGTAAAAATGTGCAGGTGCCGGACGGTGTCTATCAGATCAAGATCGATATCAAGCCTTTACACGGGTACGGAGCCCGCATCAAGAAATCCGTACAAGGAAGTGTCACATGCAGGACTTCATAAAATTTTTACTCATTCCCATGCTCATCGGCGCGACCAAATACGCCGGTGAATTCCAGGAGCTGGGCGTTAACGCCCGGGCCTGGGCCATGGGCAGTACCGGCGTGGCGCAGTGCGTTGATGCGTCGGCGCTGTACTTCAATCCCGCCGGCACTATCTTCGCCGGCCGCAGCGTCGCCGTGATGCACGCGGAGAACTTCGGCGGCATCGTGAAGAACGAATTCGGCGCGATCACCCTGCCCAAGGGTAATTCCGCGGTGGGCCTCGGTCTTCAGTATGTTTCCGCGGGTGGTATAAAGCTGACCACCCTTCCGGACACGACCATGCCGCCCGGTAGCGACAACCCGCCGGTAGCCTACGATACCGTGGCTGCGCGCGACCTGATCGTTTACTTCAACGGCGCGAGATCGAAAGGTCCGGTGTCTTACGGCGTCACGGCCAAGGTCTATTACCGCGACCTGTATGTGATCACGGGTTTTGGCGGCGGCCTCGATGCCGGCGCCCGGCTGGATCTTGGATACCTGGTGATCGGTTGCAGTGTCCGCGACGTGGTGCTGTCCCCCATCGTATGGAGCAACCGGACCAAAGAGAACATTGCCCCGAAACTGGCATTCGGTGTTGCTCCCGTGCTCCCGCTGGACCGCATTTCCTCGCGACTGATCATCGAGACCGATATCGTAAAGGCCATTGACGACAACGGTTTTGCGGTGAATATTGGCTGTGAATACGGCTACAAAGAACTGGTCTTTGGCCGTATCGGATGGACCCGCGGCACCTATACCCTGGGTGCCGGGATCCGCTACCGCAAGTTGCGCTTTGACTACGCCTTTGTCACCCACTCGGACCTGGAGAACTCGAATAAGTTTTCCGCGGGGTTAGAATTCTAGTAAAAGCTGAGCTGTTCAGGAAACTGCTCAACCTCTGGACCATTTTCATCCCCGTCACTTACTATCTCATACCGCAGCAGTCCGGCCGTTGGATCCTGCTGATAATAACCGTGGTCATCGTTATCGTCGATTTTTTCAGGATCCGCGTGAACGGGATCAAAGAAGGATTCATTCTTCTTTTCGGCTCGTTCCTGCGGCGCCATGAACTGACCCGCCTGAGCGGAGCTACATATCTGCTGCTGGGATGCCTGATCACCGCATGGATAACGAGCAAACCGGTCTTCGTGGCTGCCAGCGCCTACACCATTGTCGGCGATACCTTCGCGGCGATCTGCGGTCAGATGCTTAAAGGACCTAAGATCTTTAAAAAAACGCTTTACGGCAGTCTGGGTTTCCTGATTTCATGCGTGCTGGTCGCGTTACTGCTGCACTTTACGATCCACGAACCGCTGTACGCCCTGTTAGCGGGAGCATTGGCCGCCACCATACTTGAAGCCCTGCCCTTGCCCTGGGATGATAATTTTGCGGTCCCGATCCTAACCGGTGTTGTTATGAGCCTGATCTGACCGCGTTTCCTGCGTTTTTTTTACGGATTTTAGCTGTCAGGCTTTTATAAAACTCTTATGAGTTAACTCCCTGCGCTTTCAGCGAGCGCAGCGGTCCTGCTCTAATCTGCCGTTACCTTGAACACCTGATCGTGTTCATGCACCGGCGCGTCGACTTTCGTCCCGACGGCGTCGCCTTTTTTTGCCGACGTTACAGGATTGCGGTCAACCTGCATGGATGTGACCGTCTGGCTGAAATCAGCCGTCTTGCCCTTGATATGGATGGTATCGCCGGCATTCAATTCATCATCCGTCAGTTCCAGCACTGCCACCTGTATCTTACCGAAATAATGAGTTATTTTCCCGATCAATTTTTCCATATTCTCTCCTTGTGCGCAATATTACTCATCCACGCAGTCGTGTCAAGGGTATTAACCAACGCAGGATCGCTGCGCTCGCAGGAGGCGCAGGAAACGCCGGCAGTAAAATGCAGTGGCAGACCTTGGTCTGCGTCACTCAATTAAGTCGAGCAAGCTCGACCACTACATTTATGTTTCACTAAACGCTAAGGATTGATTTCTGCCCAGGATTAAATATAATAAACATAATATGAAAGGAGACTGCTAAACATGAAGAGGGATCTGACATCAATGTTCGATCTGACAAAGAAGGAAATACAGAGCATCTTCACGATCACCAAACAGCTCAAAACGGCGCAGAAAAAAGGTGCTGATCACAAACTGCTGAACGGCAAGACCATGGCCATGATCTTTGAGAAACCCTCGCTGCGCACGCGCGTAACCTTTGAAACCGGCATGACCCAGCTTGGAGGGCATGCGATATATCTGGCGCCGTCCGACATCCAGCTGGGCAAGCGGGAAACGGTGGACGATGTCGCGAAGAACCTGTCGCGCTGGGTCGACATCATCATGGCGAGGGTCTTTGCCCACTCCACCATCACCGGCCTGGCAAAAAACGCCAGCATACCGGTCATTAACGGCCTGTGCGACCTGGAGCATCCCTGTCAGATCCTGTGCGATCTATTCACGGTCATCGAGAAAAAAGGCAGCCTGTCCAATATCACGATCGCCTACGTGGGCGACGGCAACAACGTCTGCAATTCCTTTGTCGCGGCTTCGGTCATTCTGGGCTACCGGCTGAATATCGCCACCCCGCGCGGCTATGAACCGTACCGACCTTATCTGAAGAAAGCGCCGCGCGCCATGCTCACGACCGATCCGGTAAAGGCCGTGACCAATGCTGATATCATCTACACTGACGTCTGGGCATCAATGGGACAAGAAAAGGAAAAAGAGAAACGCAAGAAAATCTTCAAGGACTACCAGATCAACCGCCAGCTCGTCCGGCACGCCAAAAAGAACCATTGCATTATGCACTGCCTGCCGGCCCATCGCGGGGAAGAAATCACGGAAGAGATCATTGACGGAAAAACATCCATCGTTTTTGACCAGGCCGAGAACCGCCTGCACATTCAGAAAGGCATCATTGTTTTTTTAATGAAGAACAGGAAAAAATAGGCGGATGTCAATGGCGGTCACGCAGATCCTCAGATCGATAGTCAATGATCCGATCAGGAAGATATTCGCGATCGTCTTTGCATTCGGATTGTGGCTTTTTGTCGCGGTCGAAGGCACCTATACCGACCGCCGGGACGTCAAGATCGCCTTCATCGGTCTGCCGGAATCTCTCACCGTCACGGACGCGCCGCTGGAGATCCCCGTGACCTTCACCGGCAAAGGACGGTCGTTGCTCGGTTTTTGGCTCCTGCCACCTACGGTTATAGCCACGGTCACCGACGCCAAAACCGGCAGCGTAAAGATCACATCGAAGGATCTCGCCATCCCATCCAATCCCCAGGACGTTTCGGTCCAGTACGACATAAAGACCATGGACCTGCGGATCGACGAAAAGGTCAAACAGACCGTACCTGTTACGATCCCCATGAAAGGCAGCCCACCCGAGCGGTACGCGATCGGTATGATCACGATCTCAGACACGGTCCTGGCGACCGGTCCCAAAGGATATCTGCGCGGTCTTGCTGATGTCGCGACCGAATCGCTCGACGTGCACAACCGCACCGCTTCGTTCTACCAGAAACTTAAACTGCGCGCACCCGCCGGGTCGATACGGTTCAATCAAGATTATGTTACGGCCATGATCGAAATCGATACGGTGAGCCGGCGCTTGCTGACCAACCTTCCGGTCAAAATCATATCCAAACAGAACCAAACCGTGTCGGCCGCAGCCCTTTATCTTGACACCCTCATCGTCGCTGGTGCGAACAGCCGGATCAGCAAACTTAAAAAAACCGATATTGACATCATGATCAGGCTGTCCGATCTGAAAACAGGCGAATATTCATTGCCTGCCGAGATCATATCTCCCGCGTATGTGAAGCCGGTGCATTCCAGCCCTAAAAAATTCAAAATAAAGATCTATTAGGAAAGTATATTTTTCTGCGGTTAACGCAGGACCAGCAGCGCGGCCTCAATGACCAGCGCGCACAGCGCTATCATCAGACACGCAACGGTCAGATCAATGCCGGCTAGAGCGCTGAGCGATCTCAAGACCTGCACCCCCAGTTGAGCTGCCGACCCTTCATCGATACTGCGCAGGTCGCCTTCGGCCGGGTCAACGTTGACGCCGATGGTATCCCCGCCATAGCAGTATAGTCCCGGCCTGGTGATGCTGGCGAGCCGGTACCCGCCATCGATACCCTGAAGGACCTTGGTCGTATCGACCGCCGCACCTACGGTATATTCCCGGTCAGGGAGTTGGTAGACAACGCTGCTTGCGAGACGGTGGAGCAACGGCACGAATATCGCCCGGTAAACGAGATCGGTATTTCCGGGGACGCACTCGGTCGCCACGATGCACACGTTGTCTTTCTGAATTATCAACGGGTACTGGTCGACCCGCGCGAGAACATGGCCGCGCGCTTCTAGATCATTCAGGCGGTAGAACCGTATCCCTTTCAGCGACGCTTCGTTCTTGAACACTTTAAAGACCGGACTACCGGCATCGACCCAGTCCAGCGTCAGGTAACCCCTGGGTGCGACCGTGCCGCGAACCGCTGCCCATTCTCCGATAAAACGTCGCATACCAGGACCCGGATCATTGCTCAGGAAGATCAACGCGCCCGTGTTCTTTTGCATCAAGAAATCACGAATCCTGATCTCGTCCCCTTTTGACAGATCCGGCACATTGTTTAGAATCAGAACCGCTTGCATCCTCAGATCGCCGTCCTTAAGGTTCATGATCGTTCTAACATCAAAGGGCATGGACGCGGCGCTGACCGGGCTGAGGGCGTTTTTCAGGTACTCGTTGGCGCCGACGATCAAGACCCTCATCCGTCTGGGCACGGTCTTGGCAAAATAGTATTCGTTATCCATGAGCAGGCTGTCATCATCCATGATCGCGACCGTACCGGCATTGCACCGGACCGGTAATGTAAAAACAACGTCGGCTGACTGATCCGGTTGGACCGCGAGATCGCTGGTGAACTCCTGCTCCTGCGAGACCAGGCGCGCTGTTCCCCTAAATATGCGTCCGGAATGATTTTGCACGGTCGCCATGATCTGATACTTGTCGGTCACGATGCTCACGGGGTCCACCATTGATACCTGGGCGATCCCGGCATTGCCGCCGCCCGGTATTTCGTACCATATAAGTTTCCGGTCTGAAAGCGCCTTTGCGGTCAGGTCTTTAAACACGATCTCCTGGCCGTCGCCGACATACAAGTAGTTCAGTTCGTATGCCGGTGCGTCGATCCTGATGTTCTCCAGCGCCTGCCGCAGAGAACCGGTGCGGCAGGACAGGGTACATGCTTCCACTTGTTTCAGCGCGCCGTTCAGTCCGGTCCAGGACAGCGGTCTGGAAGGGCCGGTCAGGGGCACTACGCAAAACTCGCTGGCCGGTGAATATCGCCGGAGCAGTTCGCGGGCGGCTTCCTGAGCGCGCCGGAAATTATCGCCGTAACCCATGCTGTAAGTATTGTCAAGGATGATGATCACGGAAGCCAGGCGGTGCGAGGGTATTTTCGGCTGGCGTGCCAGCCACGGCGCGGTCAGTTGCGGTTTCGCCAGGCTCAGGAACAGGAAAAGGACAAAAAGACAACGCAACGCGAGCACCAGGATATCGCGGAGTTTTAACCAGCCGAGACGCCGCGCCTCGGTCATTCTCAAGAATGCCAGGGATGAGAACGGCACCCGCTTGAGTCTACGGCGAAACCAAAAATGGATGATGATGGGCACAGCCACGAGCGCCGTCCCCAAAAGGTACACGGGATTAAGGAAGGTCACAACATTTTCATCCGTTTGTGCAGGAAGGCGATCAGCGCCTGGTCATAGGGCGTGTCCGTAAAGACCGTTTCACAGTCAATATGAACCTCGAGCAGCGCTCGGCGGTAAAACGCGATGAACTGCTCCATATGTTTCTGGTAGGACGCGCGGATGGCGGCTGGATAAACGATCATTTCATCGTCGGTCTCCAGATCCTTGAACAGCGCCGGGTCTGCGTAGGGAAAAGAGAATTCTTTTTTATCGAGCACCTGGAACACCAGCATCTCGTGCTTGCGAAAACGGAATGACCGGATCGCCCGGACCACCGATTCGGGCTGATCGAGCAGATCGGATACGATGATGATGAGCCCGCGGCGCTTGGTCTTCTGGGCGAGTTCACCCAGTACGTCCGCGATCGATGTTTCGCCGCCGGCGGCAGCGCCGTCGATAACGCCGAGGATCCTGGATAAATTGACCTTTTTCGCCGAGGGCGGCACGTATTCACGGATCTTGCTGTCGAACGTGATGATGCCGACGCCGTCCTTCTGCCTGGAGAGGATGTAGGCAAGGCTTGCGCAAAGGTACTTGGCGTACTCGAGCTTGCTGATCCGGTCGCCATAAGCCATGGAGCCGCTGATATCGAACAGGATATAAGCGCGCAGATTCGTTTCCTCAAGGTATTGTTTGATATAGTACCGGTCACTGCGGGCAAATACCTTCCAGTCGATGCGGCGCGGCTCGTCGCCCGGCATATACGGCCGGTAATCGGCGAACTCCTGCGAAAACCCCTTGTACGGGCTCTGGTGCAGCCCGCTCAAGAACCCCTCCACGACCAGTCTGGCCTGGAGGTCCAATCTTGATAGTTTTGAGATTACTTCAGGATCCAGATATTTTCTGGGTGACGGCATTGATCGAAACAAAATGCTCAAAGGTCTTTTTCAAACCTTCGGCCAGGGAAACGCCGGGGCGCCACTTCAGTGTCCGGCTGATCTTTGAATAATCCAGGGAATTACGAAAAACCTCGCCGGGGATAGCTGCCCGGTGCTCGTGCCGGATATTGCGGCCGGTTACGGCCGCCAGCTCATCGACCAACCGGTTGACGCTCGTCTCGACCGAGGTCCCGATATTGAATACATCGGACGCGCTGTCCAGGGCGAGCACGTTCGCCCGCACCACGTCCTCAACGAACACATAATCGCGCACCTGGTCGCCGCTGCCGTTCACGAAACAGGGACGGTCGTTCAGTATTTCATTGATGAATATCGAGATGACTCCGGCTTCGCTTTTGCCGATCTGCCTGGGCCCGTACACGTTGCTGTAGCGCAGGATCACATAAGTGAAACCATGGAGTTGAGCGAAAACCTTGATATAGTGTTCGGTGGCAAGCTTCGCTACGGCGTAAGGGGACATTGGCTGCGGCACGCGATCCTCGGATATCGGGTAGTGATCGGGTTCCCCGTAGATGGCGCCGCCGCTGGATGCGAAAATAAAACGCTTCACGCCCAAGGCGGCGGCGTAATCAAGCAGCCGTACCGCGCCCAGAACGTTCACGGAAGCGTCGAGAAATGGGTTGGCGAGCGATGTCCGCACATTGATCTGGGCGGCGTGGTGATTGACAACATCGAACCGGGATTCGTCAAATACCTTTTTCAGCGCCTCGTCCCTTATGTCCAGTTCGATGAACCGCGTCCGTTTGTTCACGTTACCGCGGTTACCGGTCGACAGGTCATCGATGACCGTAACGTCATGGCCTTCCCGGATATATGCATCGACGATATGCGAGGCGATAAATCCGGCGCCGCCGGTCACGAGGATCTTCATATCTTTAAATTATATCCATATCAAAATTGGTGTCAACGAGCACGCAACCACAATCCTCCCGCATTTTCGCCCCCTTAATGGCTACAATTCACCCCCTCCTTTTTCCTCCCCCCTCGAGGGCAACGTGGAAAAGGATCTTTCATGATAATTGGCGTCCCTGCGGGAGGAGGGTAAGGGTCGGTGGGTGGGCGGGGGGGATAATAACTCATGTCCAGCAATCCTCCTTGACTTTAGGTTCCAGGTTATTATAGTTAATTCATTATTATTTAAGGAGGCTTTATGAAAACACCGATCAGACCTGCTATTTTCCTGCTTTTCTGCATTTCCATAGGTTTTTCCGTCATCCCCCTTGTCACGTCGCCCTCGTGGACCTCGAACGATAACGATTACTCGACTGGCGGCGCCCTCTGCGACGTGACCATGGACCAGCAACTTGATTTTTGTATGGGCAACGGCAATGACATGGCGTCGAACTACAATGCCGTTTACGTTAACGGCGGCGGGGCGCTTGAGACCGTAGCTTCATGGCGCTCGATCGAGACCGGATACTATTCGCACATCTCCATGGGCGACGTCGATAATGACGGCTACCCGGACATGGCGATCTCATACCTTGGCTCCGGCAGCACGAACCAGGGTCCCGTGAGCATTTACCGTAATTCGGGCACGGGCTTGAACACCACGGCCTGGTGGACATCGACCGACAACTACAATTCCTTTGACTGCGCTCTTGGAGACGTTGATCTGGACGGCGACCTTGACATTGCGGTCGTGGCCGGTGATCCCTACAGCGGCATCACCGCGCCGGTGCGTATTTACCGCAATAACAGCGGCACCCTGGAAACAACCCCCTACTGGACATCGACCGATAACACGCCCAGCGATGCCTGCCGGTGGGTCGATCTGGACAACGATGGCTGGCTGGACCTCGTCGTCGGTTACCGCCGGAAGATCGCGGTGTTCACCAATGTCAACGGGACTCTGGAGACGACCGCTTCGTGGTCGACGACAACCCTGGGATGGGTGCTCCGGATCTCGGTCGGCGACTACAACAACGACGGCTACAAGGATATCGCGGTCGCCAATAACGGGCAGCTGAGCGGCGACCAGAGCCGCATTGAGGTGTACCGCAACAGCGGCGGCACGCTTCAGACGCCAGCCCAGTACGTCATGCTGACCGGCACTGACTACTGTTCGTGCGTGGAGTGGGGCGACGTCAACAACGACACCTGGCTTGACCTGGCGGCCGGCGGATGGTGGGAACCGGCCGTGGTCTTCGAAAATACGACCGGTTCGATCAACACCACGCCGGCGTGGTCTTACAACGGCGGAACGAACCTGGTCGGCGAAGCGGTGACCTGGGGCGATACGGACAATAGTTCGGTCGTCACGACAACCGATTATTTTAGCGGCAACGGCAGCCGCAAGCTCTACTATTTATCGCGGCCTCCGGTCCAGTGGTTCGAGGAAGCACGGGTCGACAGCATGGTCGTGCCGCTTTCGGATTTCACCTACGACCGTTTGACCGGCTGGATCTCGTTCAAGAACGCGCCATCATCGGGGACGAACAACATTGAGATAAAGTATTCCTACGCGCGGTACCCTGACCTGGGTCTGACCAACTGGGACGAGAGTCACGGCAATTACCTTTTCAGCAATACGATCACGGGCGTTGAAGAAACGGCGGCGATCGAGCACGGTACTGCCGGAAATCTTAAATTGACCGCCTATCCCAATCCGTTCAGCGATATTACACGGATCAGCATAGCGCATGGAGCAAAGCAACAAAATCACGTAGGGCAAGGCTTTAGCCTTGCTCAGGTTAGCAAACCTAAAGGTTTGCCCTACATAAGGATCTTCAATGCCGTAGGCCAGGTGATAAAATCATTTAACCATTTAACAATTCAACCATTTAACCAAGTCACCTGGGATGGTACAGATAACAGTGGGAATTCCCTGCCCGCCGGTGTTTATATTGTCCAGGCCAGGTCCGACCAGGGATCGGTCAGCGAAAAACTGATCCTGACAAGGTAGTTGTTTATATTTGCCTGATATCCTGACTTACTGTTATTTTTATCTTCTTACCCTCTTAACCTCTAATATCCTGACTTCACTGCCAATCAATGAACAGCAGAAATGATTGGTGTCCCTGTGGGACTAGTACATCTGCCTCTGGATATCGACCTCGGGCGGAGCTTCGACCGTGAATGCCACGCTGATGACAAATTCACCATTTGCCGCTATCGGGGCATCCCAGTAGTAGATACCGCGATCTTTATCTTCCCGCGTCGGTTTTGGCTCCAGTTTGACGTCGCCAACCTTGATCGAGGCGTCCTGCGAGACCGGCACCATATCGACGATCGTGCAGGTTATCTCCTGATCATGGAAATTCTTCACTGAGTTCTCGTAGACGATATCGTACTTTGTTGTATTCTTGAAAAGACCGCCTTTGGAGACCCTTGATTTTTTTAATTCCCTTTTTACTTTGACCCGTTCATCCACACCGAAAAAAGTCCTGATAGATTCATCCGGCGCCACGGTCGGGAAATAGGACCTGCCGGTGTAATCGTCGCCGACGTAAGTATTGGCATCGCCGGCAAGGAAGAGAAAATCGGTACTGTTGTTCATTTCACCGCTCAGGTACGCCTTCATATCCAGCCGCGGAACCGTGAAAAAAGCAAATTGCGCGCCCATCTGTCGGGCCGTGATCGCCATTTTCTTCTCGGCTTCACCGCTGGCAATGCTGTACCGACGCGGTAAAGGATACCAGACGCCGATACCGGTCTCCACGACCTGGGCCTGCTGCTCACCGACCAGCACCGAAGATTCGCTAACGGCCTCTTTTGGCGCTCCGGCCGGCCGCCGCTCGGCATCATACCCGCCGTAGTCTTCGCCCCGGTAACTGTATATGTACCACGGCTCGGTCGCCGGCGCGTACCCGCCGTAAGAAGGCGCGGCCGTGGATAGAACGACGCGCACGTTGTCCCAATCTTCGCCGGTCCGCTGGCTGATCTTGCCGTAATAGTCGACTTCGATCTTCTTGTCCGCGGGATCCGCCCGCAGTTCGTAGTAAGTTCGCCAGCTGGCGCCGAACACGATATAATCTAGTTCGATCGTATAGGTCTGTGCGTTTTTCGGTTTTGCGTCAAAAACAACGGCCTTGCGGTTCTCCACTGACGCCCTGGTATTATCAAGTTCCAATTTCAAAGCATTCATCTTTTCCTGGAGATCGATCCGCGTCCGCTCGATCTCAGCGGTCCGCATCTTAGCGGCCAGCAGACCGTCAACAATGAACTTAAGGCCCACGTCCCAGGCGGTGGGTGCGATCTTGCCGGTGTACATTTCCTTGGATATGACGTCGGAAGCGCCCGCGGCCACGGTTTGCAGGAATTTCTCCTTGTCTTTCAGTACGGTCAGCTCGTCGCTCAACACGCGGTCGCGGATCTCAAGCTCGCGGATGCGCGCCTGCAACTCCTTGATCTTGGGATGGGGTTCTTTCAAGTAACCCGTCTTGACCTGCACTTCACCGATGGTCAAACCCTGCGCTTTAACGCGCACTGACTGGTCATCGATGGATCCGGGCAGGTCCGGGAAAACGATATCGGTCGCGTTCTCAAGATAAACGCTGGCCTTCCGCGCAACAATGACCCGGTCCGAGTACATGACGACCGAATCGATCTTAGAATCGACCTGCAGTCCGACTAACATAAGCATCAATGGGATCATGTGTCCTCCTTGTTAAATCAAATTGATATGTGCATCATGCACGTCGATAAGTCTAGCTAGAAAACGCATGAAGTCAACGGCAAAATTGGTTAAAATTTTCACGGCTTGATGAGAGTAAATGTAGCCGCACCCTTCAGGGTGCGTTTTTGTTGATGAATCATAAAAACACAGCGCAGGTTGCAACCTGCGGCTACAACTGAAGATATCATTGTCATCATTTTGTTATCACGGTGCCGACTTATGCATGTTACATTATCAAACTTTGAATAAATTTAATGGCTGGTTATCCCGTTAGGGATCGTTTGTACCTATGAGAATTTTAATGAAAAACGACGTAATCTTGACAGGTGCGTTAAAGTAAGTAAAATCCTATGGGTAAGTGCATGAACGAACCACCTGAACACAGTCATCCCCAGCATGAGATCAGCGGCTGCAAACTGATCGGCGCCGTCGTGCTCAACATCATCATTACGATCGCGGAGGTTATCGGCGGCTTTGTATCGGGGAGCCTTTCGCTCTTATCGGACGCCGCCCACAACCTGAGCGACAGCGTGTCGCTCATCATCAGTTATTTCGCGTTCCGCCTGAGCAAGAGGGAAAGCACGGCCCAAAAGACCTACGGCTACAAACGGGCCGAGATCCTGGCTGCGCTGTTCAACGCCTCGGTGCTGGTGGTCATTATATTCTTCCTTTTCCGGGAAGCATACCTGCGGTTTTTCAACCCGGTCCATATCAATGGCCTGCTCATGATCATCGTGGCGTCGATCGGCCTGGTCGCCAACCTGGCCGCGGTCATGCTCCTGAAAAAGGACGCGGCCGCGAACCTGAATATCCGGTCCTCGTACCTCCACCTGCTGGCCGATACATTTTCTTCCGTGGGCGTGGTGCTGGGCGGCTTTTTTGTCTATTTTTTCAAAATAACCTGGGTCGACCCTTTGCTCACGGTCATGATCGGCCTGTACATACTTAAGGAAAGCTACGTTATCGTCAAGCAGACCGTTAATATCCTGATGCAGTCGACACCCGAAGCGATCGACGTCATGAAGGTTAAGTGCGCGATCGAGGAGATCCCTGAAGTCCGCAACCTCCATCATGTGCACGTCTGGCAGGCTAACGATACCGATATTTATTTTGAAGGGCATGTCGATGTCTACGAAGATTACTGTGTAAGCAGGATCTCGGATATCTACAAAAACATCGAATCGATCCTGCACGACCGGTTCGGCGTTCGCCATTCGACGATCCAGATCGAGTTCGGCACCTGCGAGAACAAGGACATCATCAAAACATGCTAATAAATGGTCATACGTTGATGGGCATCGATGCCAGTTTGGTCAATGGGCTTGGTCATAGGTTTTGGACAAAAAACAAGAACCAAAAACCACGACCATTCCGACTTCCAAACCCGATAACTTTTAATCATTTTTCAAGATGGCATTGACTTTTATTGGCGCGGCACGGACCGTCACCGGCTCGCTCTATCTGGTCGAGTACGACCACCAGAAATTCCTGATGGAATGCGGTCTGTACCAGGGACACCGGGATGAGGCCGAAAGGATCAACTGCACGTTCCCGTTCAAACCCAAAGAAATAAAAGCCGTTATCCTGTCCCACGCGCATCTTGACCATTCGGGGAACCTGCCGAGCCTGGTAAAGCGCGGATTCGAAGGCCCGGTCTACTGCACGCCGGCAACGACCGATATCGCATCCCTGCTCCTGATGGACTCGGCACGCTTGCAGGAAAACGACATCGCGTACTTTAATAAAAAACAAGCCCAGCACAACCGGCCCCTGAAAGAACCACTGTATACTTCAGCTGACGCCGAAACCGCTATCCGGAAATTCATGTCGGTGAACTACCAGACCGCGTTCGAACCGGTATCGGGCGTCTGGGCGTCACTTTACGACGCCGGCCACATTTTGGGATCATCCCAGATCGTGATCGAGCTCGGCAAGACCAGGATCCTGTACAGCGGTGACCTGGGCCGGAAGAACATGCCGATCATCAAAGACCCGGCGCGTGTCAGCGACATTGACTACCTGATAATGGAATCCACTTACGGCAGCCGGCTGCACACGTCCTTCGATGAAATGACCGGGGAACTCAAAGATCTGATCGATGAAGGCATAGCCCGGGGGAGCAAAATAATTATCCCGGCTTTTGCCGTCGAACGGACCCAACTGCTCATTACCATGCTCAAGGACCTGTATACCCAGGGAACGATCAAGGATGTGCCGGTCTACATTGACAGCCCGCTGGCCACGAATGTAACGGATGTTTTCAAGCGCCACCCCGAATGTTTCGACGAAGAGACCTATAAGATCTTCGAGCGCGATGACCCGTTCAATTTTCCCAAACTCCACTATACCCTCGATACGGAAGATTCAAAACGCCTTAATACGATGCCTGGATCAATGATCATCATTTCGGCATCGGGCATGTGCGAAGGAGGAAGGATACTCCACCACCTCATCCATTCGATCAGCGATCCAAACACGATCATCATCATCACTGGATTTCAGGCGCGCGGCACTCTGGGACGCAGGATCCTGGACGGAGTGAGCGCGGTTCAGATCTTCAATGAGTCTTATGATGTGAAAGCGAAGATCCATTACATGAGCGGATTATCCGCGCATGGCGACTCGCGGGATCTGCTGGAATATGTTAAGGTCTTGAACAGCCCGCGTCTTAAATGCGTCTATCTCGTGCACGGGGACATCGAGGAATCAGTGCCGCTAAAGCAGAAGATCGAGGAACTGGGTATTAAAGTGGAGATCCCGCAGACGATGCAGCAGGTCGCGATTTGAGCGGCAGTGATTAATTTTTAAACACACTTATCTAATCTCTACATACAATTCCTTGACAATATTGTTTTTTCTGGTAAACTATACACCTATCTACTATTAGCTGTCTGCTATAAGCTGTTAGCTGGTTGAAAGGAGTTTTATGGATTATTTTCTAACTTCTGAAGAAAAAGCCCTGAAAGAAAAAGTACGGGCATTCACAGAAAAACTTGTTGTGCCAATGCTGGATGAACTGGATATCAAAGCTGAGTTTCCGACCGAGATCGTCAAAGAGTTCGGGAAACAGGGTCTTTTTAGGATCTTCGTACCCGCGCAGTACGGCGGTACCGGCGCCAAGATCATGGACATGTGCATCGCCTGCGAAGAAGTCGGACGCATCTGTGCCGGTGTCGCGACGGCGTACGCGGTCGGCGCGCTGGGTTCAGGCCCGATCGTTTATTTTGCCAGCGAAGAGCAGAAACAGAAATACCTGCCCTTGATCGCGTCGGGCGAAAAACTGTGCGCGTTCGGCCTGACCGAAGCCCAGGCCGGCAGCGACGTCGCCAATATGAAGACGACTGCGCGTAAAGAAGGCGATTATTATGTTCTTAACGGCATCAAACAATTCATATCCAACGGCAGCATCTCGGACGTGTACGTGGTCCTGGCGGCGACGGATAAAACCCGGGGAGCCCGCGGCATTTCGGCGTTCATCGTCGAAAACGGCACGGGTGGTTTAACGTTCGGCCGGCATGAGAATAAACTCGGGATTCGGACCTCCACGACCACTGAACTGGTCTTTGAGGATTGCCGTGTGCCGAAACAGAACCTTATGGGCAAGGAAGGCATGGGGTTCATCTACACGATGAGAAATTTTGACCGGGCACGGCCCGGTGTCGGCGCGATCGGTCTTGGCACAGCCCAGGGTGCTTATGAAAACGTGCTCGCTTTTGCCGGCAAACATGACCTGCTCAATGATCAATATATCCAGCGCAAACTCGCGGATATGGCAACGGAGATAGAAGCCGGACGGGCGCTCATTCATGCTGCGGCGCGCACGATCGATTCAGGATACAAAGGATTTTCAAAAGCATCCTCATTCTCCAAGCTCTATCCCACTGATCTCGCGATGAAGTGCGCGCTCGAAGCCATTGATATCATGGGGCCGTACAGTATCCTGCGCGAGTACAAAGTTGAAAAAATGCTGAGGGACGCCAAGATCACGCAGATCTACGAAGGCACCAACCAGATCCAGCGCCAGGTGATCGCGTTGGAACTGATCCGCGAAACCGGTACCGGTAAAAGGACTGATCATGGAATTTAATAAAGAAACCGCGTTACTGCAGGCTGAATTCAGAAAATTCGCCAAGGATGTGATCGCCCCGAAAGTCGATGATCACGATAAAAAGGGAGAAGTCCCCCGGGAGTTCATTCTCAAACTGTCGGAGATGGGCATGCTCGGCGCCCTGGTACCCGAATCATGCGGCGGGGTTGCCCTTGATACCCTGGGCACCGTCGTCGCGCTCGAGGAGATCAGTAAGGTCTGCCCATCTACCGGCCTGATCCTGGCCGTACATAATGGCCTGTTCGCGTACCCGATCGTAAAATTCGGCACTGACGCACAGAGATCAAAATACCTGCCGCAAGCGTGTGGCGGCGAAGTGGTCGGTGGTTTCGCGGAAATGGCGGCTAATGAATTGCTGGTCGCGGCGGCCACAGGCAGCAGCCAATATACGATCAGCGGTCAAAATCAACTGCTCCTTAACGGCGAGCTCAATGGACCGTTCGTTCTTTCGATACCCCTTCCCGGATCCGATGCTTCCACATTCAGCATAATCGATCCCGGCTGCCCCGGTGTCAAAATCACGAAAAATACGACTATTATCGGCATGAAAGCTTCAGGGATCGCGGATGTCCGATTCCAGGATGCGCTCGTCAACAGCGGCGCGATCCTGGGCGTGGACCGGCAAGGCCAGGAGATCACCGCTGATGTCCGCAACATCGTTCGTCTTTTGTTCGCGTCCATCGCCCTTGGCATAAGCCAGGGCGCGTATGAGAATGCGCTCAAATATGCCAAAGAACGCGTCCAGTTCGGCGAGCCGATCGCCAATTTCGGCATGGTCCGAGAGATGCTCGCGGACATGGCGGTCAAGATCGAATCGGTCAGGCTTCTCACCTATGATGCGGCACTGGCGCGCGACGCCCAGAAAGATTTTTCCAAAGCGGCGGCGATTGCCCACCTTGTCGCGGCGCAGTCTGTTGCCGACATCACGAACAACGCGATCCAGATCTACGGCGGCTACGGTTACATGAAAGATTACCCCGTGGAGCGTTATTTCCGCGATGCTCAGGTCATTCGAGTCTTGTGCGGCACGTCACGACTGGACAAAGAATTCATCGCGGCCAAAATAATATAAATTCCGGTACTTGTGCCGGAAGCTTGACTTTTGTCTTTTTACGCATATAATAATCCCTTGAATTAAGGAGGCATAATGGCTTACAAGATCAATGAAGATTGCACTGGCTGCGGACTCTGCGAACCCGAGTGCCCGGTACAGGCGATCACAGCCGGTGATCCGATCTATACGATAGATTTTAGCAAATGCGTGGAGTGCGTCGGGCATTTTGACGAACCTCAGTGCGTTGCTGTGTGCCCGGTCGCTGCTTGTATACCGGACCCGGAACACCCGAAAAAGTAGTATATCAGCAGGTCCCAAAGGGACACCATTTATCAGTAGAGCAAGGCTTTAGCCTTGCTAATGAAGTCAGGTTATCAGTTAGCAGGCTATCAGCGATCAGGATACCAGTTTTTTATTACAGTTGGTTGTCCTGTGGCCGTATTAAACTAATATTCTGATAATCTGGTATCCTGATATACTTTATTTATTTGTATTTACAGTATCCTGCCCTAAACAATACAAATATCCATCATGTGAGCCGAAGTAGATCCGGCTGCCGATGACCGCCGGCGTGGTATTGACCAGCGCGCCGGTCGGGAAAGACCAAACATAATCCCCGTCTGTTGTTAATCCGTAAAGTTTGCCGCTCCGGGAACCGACCACAACCATGGAATCGGCCACACAGGCAGAACCCCAGATGCTGCCGTCGGTCTTGAACTTCCAGATGACCCGGCCCGAATCGGCCGATAAGCAGTGCATGCGCCCATCGCCAGAACCAAAGTATACGCGGTTACCCACAATCGCGGGAGTGGCGATCACCCGACCGATCGTCCTGTATTTCCAGATGATCTTCCGATTGATCCGGTCCATACAGGACATGGTCCCGCCCTCACACCCGAAATAGATCGTATCGCCGATGATGACCGGCGACACATCCGTGTCCGAACCGGTCTTGAAAGACCACAGGATCGTGCCGCTGCGCGTCGACAGGCAGTATAGAAAACCCCGTGATGAACCGGCGTAAAGGAAAGTGTCAATTATCCCAACCGATGATTCGACCGAACCGGCAACCGGCGTTTTCCAGATCACCTCCCCGGTATTGGCGTCAAAGCAATATATGTTCATGTCCTCGCCGCCAACATAGACAGTGTCGTTGATAATGCAAGGTGAGGAATCCATGTCGTTACCGGTCTTTGTTTTCCAGATGAGCTTTCCGTCGTTTAAGGACACGCAACGGAAATAATTGTCGCGCGCGCCAAAATATATCCGGCGCTTGTATATTGCCGGCGAGCATTTGACCGAATGACCGCACTTGTGCTTCCAGATGAGCGCACCGGTCTTTTTATCCAGACAATAAAGGTAGCTGTCGCAGGAGCCGAAAATAAGCGTGTCACCGAGGATCGCCGGCTGGCCGCTCCAGGCTACGCCCTGCCATATAGTCTTCGGGTCAACGCCCCGCTTTTCTTTCTCGCCTTCAAGGATAAAACGGGTTTTGAATTTCCAGCATAAAGCGACTTTGCGCGGCACTTTCCCGGACCCGTGATAAGTGTGGTATTGGTTCCCCCTGAACATCACAAGCGAATCCCGCGGTATTTTCAGGGAATCGAACGATATCATGCCAAGCGCGTGCCTGGCGCTACGACGCCCAGCGCACATGCTGAGCAGTACCAGTGCCGCGCCGAAAGCGCATAATATCAATGTCAGTGCAGTTTGCGACAGCTTCATTTGCATAAAATTATACCAATCCGGCGGTCACAATCAATACGCTTGACTTTGGAATGCCGGATATTATAATCATCCCAAAAGGAGGATACATGGTACAATACCTCTTACTGCTGTCGATGATCAGCCAGGGTGCTATTGACAGTGTTCCCATGGCACCAGCGCCTGCGTCAGCAAGGAAAAGTTATACAGCGCAGATCCTTGTCAACGGGATAATAGGCCTTGGTTTTGGGACCGGCGCGGCCGTATTCTATATGAAAAGCGGCTCGTCATATGACGCGTACCTGAAAAGCGATTCGCTCTGCGAAGCCACTGATTATTACAATAATACCGTGTTCTATGATAATCTGCGGAACATATGCGCTGGCGGGGCGGTTTTGTTCCTTGCCCAAGCCCTCTATTACCAACTCAAGAGCGTACGGACCAAAACGGCGTCAAGACCGGCGCCCGAGATCGATCTGGGCATGAGTGAAAAGAACAAGTATTTTATATGTCTCAGACAGCCGATCTAAATACCGGCAACGAGGAGGCACTAATGCAGCCAATCAAAAGAATACTGCCGGGCCTGCGGCCGCGTTGCCCGGTGTTGTTGATATCGTTATTGATGCTGATGTCGCTGTCAATGAACTGTCAGCGCGAACACACCAATGCTTATGACATCTGCAACGAAAATTTCTATCCGCCGCGCGGCGTCATGGGCGTCGCGTCATCGCCGGTTTACGATCCGTACGGCACGCTGGTCGCGGTCGACATGTATTTTTACTTTGTGGACAAATTCGACCGCGCCACATCCTTTGATCACAGATTTTACCAGGACATATCAGAAGTCATGCAATTCGACTACGCCATATCGGCTAATTACGATGTGTACGGCGTCAGCGTCAGCTATGGCGGCGCGCCTTTCCCCATTGGTACGTACTGCATGAAAACGTACTATGCCGAACTGCCCGTGGCGGGCTGCCGTTTTGACGTGATCGCCTCCGGCACCAGGCGAATTATCGTTCCCGTTACCGAAATGACCCGGTTTGCAGTCCCGGACATAGAGGTTCCGAGGTTTGAGATCAGCCCGGAATAGATCCGCGAATACGGGGGGTCTAGCGGTATAATTGCCACTTGACAAATAGGCAATTTCAGGTATAATTAACAGTTGTATCATTAAGGGCTTTTAGGCTTTCCTTATACTGATCCAAACTTAGCATATGTTTTCAGGACATTGTCATCTACTAAGGAAGGGCCTATAGCTCAGTTGGTTAGAGCGCACGCCTGATAAGCGTGAGGTGAGTGGTTCGATTCCACTTAGGCCCAGTCCGAACCAGCCGATGGCTTTTAGTATATGGCTGATTGCGGTTCGGAAATATAAACTCTCATTGTCTTCTCTCTTTTGATAGGAGAGAAAGTCTGCCCCGTACCTGATACGGGGGTGAGGGTAATACCTCTCATCTCCTCTCCCTTGATGGGAGAGGGTAAGAGCCTGCCCCGTATTCGATACGGGGGTGAGGGTGTAATTAAAAAAGAACGGAATAGCGCCTTTAGGCGCGTTTGGTGGGTCATTACCACCAATATTTGATTGCACAAGGATTTTAAAAAGGATCCTTAGTGCGATCATATTCCAAGCTAGCGAGGAATAAACAAAGGAGGCCGTACATGAAGAAACTCGCATTATTGCTGGTTATCGCAGTAGCATTTGTGGTGATCGGCTGCCAGCCACCGGCTGGAACTGTGGTGACGCCAGATCAGCTGGATGCTGTGAAAGCAGAACTCAGTGCTTTGAAAACTGAGGTAGAAGGACTGAAGGTTACCGTGGATACTCTGACGGTATACTGCAACAAGTGCATAGAAAAATGTTTGGGCAAAGGCACCGGAATAACACCACCCGGCCTGAAACCCCCAACACAGAAGTAATTACTAGGAGGATAAATGAAAAGACTACTTACTCTATTCGGAACCGTTATCGCGCTTGTCGCGCTAATCGGTTGCGAAGGCGAAGTGACGCTGGAAGCTCCATCCGTTTCCTATACGGTTGAAAACGATGGCGCGGATCTGGCATTGACCTGGTCTGAAGTCACTGACGCCGACGGGTACATCATCTACGGCGATGACGTCGTCCTTGACACGGTAACGACCACGACATATACAGTGACCACGCCAGCAGCGCTCGTTGAAGTGACTGCTTATTCAGGCGATACGGAAAGCGATGCTGACCAGATCGATTGTGCGCCTGTAGAAACTGCAAGCTTGCATATCTTCGGCAGTTCAGATCCCGATACCACTCATCCCAGTGGCTTTGGTTTCAGCAGCAGCGGAACAGCGACCGGTTATTCCATCTCGAACTCCAACAATGCTGATCTGATCGATTACTGGATCTATAGCACATCAACACTACTCCAGTTCGTCTCTCCGAGCGATGCGAATCCCCCATTCAACAGTGAGGTCAATGCGACCGTGAACAGCGGCAGTGACTATAATGGTCTCGTTATTGCCGATGCTCCGGGTGGATATTCCACGCAAACTGACATTGCTAGCGGCGCCGTGTATTCATTCTGGATCGACCCGGATAATGATGGCTGGGGCGACAACAATGACTACTTTGGCAAGATCAGCGTTGACGGGATAAATGGTGTTGACTGCACACTGACACTCGCTTATCAGTCGATTGCCGGCTTACGTTGGTGCGTTACGCCATAACACTATAAGCAGATCTTAACAAAAAAGGCGGGTTTATAACCCGCCTTTTTTATTGTTGAAGCCGTTCCTAGGAGAACGGCTGAAATGCCATTCGTACATCACTCAACAAAGGAATGGCGTGAGGCCGTTCCAGAAAGAACGGCTGAAATCCTATTTCCTCACTATTTATGGCTTGAGTCCGCTCCAAAAAGAGCGAACGAAATTCTGTTTCCACCTTTTAAAAAAAGAAACAGGGACTTGACACTATCTTTGTTTTTATTACAATGTTATAGACAAGGAGGCCATATGTTAAAATACCTGTCATTGATCATTATTCTAGCCGACGTATGTTTTGCTGGTGCGACCTATATCGATGGCGTACTGGTTTACACCGATACTGACGCACAAACAGCGGTCCCAGCGTCTCCGTCAACCCGGCAATTCAATGTCGTGGATTCATTCCCGGCGGCCGCGACCGATTATTCGATGGGGATCGCGTGCGACGGTCAGTATTTGTGGAACAACGAGGCTTTCGTCCACTGGTTCGCTCGCATGGACACATCCACGGGCGCGATCTTAAATACGTTCAATACATCCATTGGTGACCGCGATATGACATTTGACGGACAATATCTGTGGGCATCGGACTGGAGTTCCGCTTCGATCAGCAAATTCGATACCGCTACCTGCACCATGATAAACACATATTACCCGCCATTCTATGCCGGCAAGCCTAATGGCATGGCATGGGACGGCAACTATCTCTGGGTCGGCGAGGAGTCGGGCCGGATCTACAAGATGACCACGACCGGCGACACCGTGCGCTCGATACCTCCGCCCGTATACAATTCGTATGAACCGCGTGGCCTGGCTTTCGACGGCACGCACCTGTGGGTAGGCTATCAGGATGCTGGACTGATCTATGAGGTAGACACGACAAACGGTGCGGTGATCGCATCCTATACGGCTCCGGGCACGATCCCGGGCTGGCAGTTCCAGCAGGGACTTGACTGCGACGGCCAATTCCTCTGGTCGACGATCGGTGGTGACGCGCACTGGATCTACCAGATCGACATCGGACTGCTCGGCGCCGAAGAACACAAAAATAGCGGCGCATCAATGCCCAATATCAAGCTCAGTGCCAGTCCCAATCCTTTTATCGATGATGCCCGGATAACCCTGATCCTTGGCGAATCGAAAAAAGCGACGCTCAAAGTCATCGATGCCAGCGGTCGCGTCGTTTCGACTCTGATCGAAGGTAAACATCTTATGGCCGGCGAGCATGTCTACAACTGGCAGCCGGACCATGATCAGGCCGGCATATTCTTTGCGGTGCTGGAAGTGGGCACTTTCACCAAATCCATAAAGCTGATCAAGATCTAAGCAGTGTTTTTGTCATCCCGCATTTATTGAGTTCGCTCCAGAAAGAACGAGCGAAATCCCATTCCTTCCACATTTAATAAAAGGAATGGGAATGCGGGATCCAGCTATTCTGCAGGTCCCGTTGGACGATCAGCGTGCAACGGGGTCATTGCGATCCCGCACTTTACCAAAGTGCGAGAGAAGCAATCTCATCGTCATAGAATCCGTCATTGCGAGTACGCCATGTGCGCAACCTTATTAATTCAACCCTCACCTTATTCCTCTCCCTTTGTAAGGGAGAGGGTAGGGGTGAGGGATAAATGGTGTCCCGAGGAACGAGGAGAAGCAATCTCATTTAGTTTTTTTATATATTTATAATTCAGCCATTGGCCAATAGCTGTGCCATCTCCGATGGCACACGGAGAGAGAGGGATTTGTTGAGGCCGTTTCAATAAGAACGGCCGAAATCCCATTCTCTCGTTATTAATAAAAGGAATGGGAAACCTCGGTGAGAATCCCGGCAGGCTTTATCACTGTGATCTATCTTTTCATCACCGTCATCAATTACCGCTGAAAGCGGTAAACGGAGAGAGAGGGATTTGAACCCCCGATTCCTTGCGGAATACGCGATTTCGAGTCGCGCGCCTTCGTCCACTCGGCCATCTCTCCAAAGGGGGCTGCGCCCCCTTTTCTCCATTCGGTTTTTGATAAATCAAAAACACTCATGGAGACCCCGGAACCCCCTACACCGCTATTCCCCAGCGCAGTGACGGCAGTTTTCGCCGTGGACATTACCGGTCGCAATCGTAGTGACTTGCACTGGTTCTGTCTATCGACGCGAGTAAAAACATTTAATGTAGGGCAAACCCCTTATAATCCCGCATCCTCATTATGCTACGATCAAAAATGCGGGACTTTTCTCCCGGAACCCCCGACTGCCCAGATTTTCTCCTCTCCCTCGATGGGAGAGGGTTAGGGTGAGGGTGCAAAAATTTGTCATTGCGAGCCCGCCAAGTGGCATGGCGGGCGTGGCAATCTCATCCGCCTCCGTCATTGCGAGTGCGCCTTGTGCGAAGCAATCTCATCTTTTATTCTTTTTTTCTTAAAAAACTCTTTCATCAATCCAGCGGCTTCGTGCTCCATGACGCCTTCGACCACTTCGATCCGGTGGTTCAGGCGTTTTTCCTTGACAATGTCAAAGATCGAACCGCAACCGCCGAACTTTTCGTCGCGGGCGCCGAAAACGATCCTTTTAACCCGCGCCAGGACCAGAGCGCCCGAGCACATGACGCACGGTTCTATTGTACTATAAATGACCACGTCTTTCAAGCGCCACGAATTCAGGGCGTTCGCTGCCGCGGTGATCGCGATGATCTCGGCGTGGGCAGTGGGATCGCGCAACTGCTCGGTCTGGTTATGGCCCCGGCCGATTATCTGATTTTTATAGACCGCGACCGCGCCGACCGGCACCTCGTCAAAGGCCTTTCGAGCCTCTTTGAGTGCTTGCTGCATATAGAACTCATCCAAATTATCGTTCGAGCTTATCGAGAATTTCATTCCTTTCTTTCCTTCTCCCACAATGGGAGATTTTATCCCCCCCCATTTTTTTCCTCTCCCTTGATGGGAGAGGGTAAGGGTGAGGGTGTTTCTATTTGTCATTGCGAGTACTCTTTGTGCGAAGCAATCTCATCTTTTTATTTTCATCACCGTAATCTATGTTTCACCTCCCTTTTTTTCCTCTCCCTCGATGGAGACTGTCTCCCAGTATTTCTCCTCTCCCTTGATGGGAGAGGGTAAGGGTGAGGGTGAACTTTTTTAAGGTACTCCCGTTTATTGCTACGCATCAACGGGATCTCAATTCGGCAGCTGCATCTACCGCGCAACGCTTGGTTTCTGCAGGCCGAATTGGACGCGCCCGGCGTGATTCGAACACGCAACCTATGGATTCGTAGTCCATCACTCTATCCAGTTGAGCTACGGGCGCAGCACGAAATATCAAGCTTTTTCGACCCTGCAATTTCCTCTAAAGAATCCGGTGCCATTCCAGTGCCATTTTCGAGCCTTTTCACGGCCTCCCGGAGGTGGGCATTGGACAGATGGCTGTACCTCATCGTCATCTTGATATCCTTATGCCCCAGCAGCTCCTGGACCGATCTGATATCGACCCCAGCCATTACCAGCCGGGATCCGAACACATGACGCAGGTCATGAAACCGGAAGTCCTTTATGCCTGCGCGCCTCATCGCGGCCTCAAATCCGGTCTGGATCGTGGTAAAGGGCTTGCCGTCCTCGTTGCAGAACACGTACTGCTCAGCCATTTGCGGTCCCATGGCCCGGATCTCAGCATACAGCACATCGTTCACCGGGATCATGCGCGTCTCGTTGTTCTTGGTCCTCCGGCACACGATCACCCGGTTGCGGAGGTCCACGTCACCCCACTTCAGGTTGAGGATCTCCCCCCGGCGCATGCCCGTGTTCAGGGCCATGATCACCATGGACCGCACGTGCCCGTTGCAGGCCGCTATCAGCCGGTTGATCTCCTCCTCGTTGAGGTATCGCACCCGGCCCGGCGGTTCCTTGAATTTCATGACCAGCCGCAGGGGATTGTTATTGAGATATCCCCATTGCACCGCCTTGTTGAACATGTGCTTGACGCAGGATATCTCCCGGTTGACTGACGCCGGGGACACGTCCTGCCTGCGCAGGTTCTTGTACTGCTCGAATTCATAGGCAGTGATCGCGGCCACCGGTTTACCACCGAAGGTCCTCAGCATTTGCTTTAGGCTGCTCAGGTCGCGCCGGTATGACCGGTATGCCTTGTTAGCCCTTGAAAATTGCAGGTAGTCATCGCATAGCTTGTCAAAGATCACGTTCTGTACATCGGCAATCCCCAGGAACTTGCCCTTGACCTTTTTCACCTCGATATCCTTCAGGGCAAGGTCCGCAAGATACTTGGAACTGCCTACCTTCATTCGCACCCTTTTGCCATTGGAGACATAGTCTATATACCACGCGCCATTGCGCCGGTATGACCTCATCAGTGCCTCCTCTGGCTTTTACTTACATTTGACCGTGCTATTATACCAACGACGTTCATAAAGTCAACATCCTGCCCCTTGACCGGGTCCTAGCTCGCGATGCGTTTCCCGCACTGACGGGACTTAACCCACTGCTCAATCTGATTGAGGTCGAACCTCAGCAGGTGGCCCAGCTTGATATAGGGGATTTGGCCTTTATGGACCCAGTCATAGATGGTCTTGCGTTTCACCTGCAGAATGGCCTCTAATTTACCGATATCAATAAGCACCATGAGTCACCTCTAATCTAGCGCAGGCCGTGTTCCACCGCCATTCCAAAAGGACCACAGCCCAGAGAAAGTTTTAACGTCATATTTGGTAATTAATGTATAGACACGTTCTTCAAACAATCCCAGAGGATTTGCTTCGTTTTGTTCACAGCACCACTGATACATCTTCATTGCATCTTCGCGCTCTGCATCTTCGTCAAGCGTTACATAATCTCCAGAATTCTTATCTCTCCAGTAGTTTTTGAAAATAGATAACATCTTTTCGTACGGTATTTCAGCGATACTTTTTTCGTTTTGTGCATTGTTAGGATTAGGTGTGAGATTAAGATTATGATTAGGGGAAGGAATACTAATAGGTAAGGGACTAGGGCTGTCTTTTAAAGTCTTTAAAGCATTATTTACATCATTTGCATAATCAATTACTGCCTTAAACCACAACGGGTATAGGATTTTGAAATCATCCCATAGCTGCGTTTTATTGTGGATGTAGTCATTGTAGATTGATCTTAGAACACAGTCTTTTCTGCCTTTACCGTTGTATTTTAGAAAATTACGTATGAAAACAATGCTGTTTTCCGCATCGTATGAAATATTTGGGAGCTTACCACTCTCCAATACACGGATAACCTGCTTATTTCCAATATCGGTTGACATTGCTACTGTTTTATACGTAACGGGATATATCCCGGATTCAGATGTCGCGTCATTGGCACATAAATAAACAAAAATAAGCTTTTCGTGCGCCGTGAGTTTCTGGATGTCCGGGTCGTCCCACATTTTGGTGAATATCGGTCTATATTTTGCCATGTGCTAATCCTCCTCTTTTGTTTTTGTTGGTTTCTGTGTATCCCATCTGAGAACGCTGTCTGTAATACATCTTTCCACGCCAACAAAGTTCCAGTATGAACATGTTACATACAGCGAATACTCGGCCGGATAATTCTTGGCATCGTAGTTTTTGTTTGGCACAATATTAAGCTCGAAGTCAAACCTACCGGACATTAGCTTGGGGTTGCCATGCTCGTCCTTAAAGACGCTGCCTTGTTTGTCCTTGAGTATTTCAAGGTCACAAAGTTTAATGTGTTTTTGAAAGGACATAGTACCTACTTTCAGAGGGTGATGTTATTTTGTTACCCTCTATCTACGTAGTTCGTGATAAAATAATTATTTGAAATATCAACATATTATTTTCAGCGTGAATCACCTCGTGTTGTTATAAATGCCAAGAACATGCAAAGTATTGTAATATCGTGGTATACGTGTTTGATACTAAATGCAATGCATTGCTGTTTTATGCATTTAGCCCTTCACAATTTTGACAAATAGTGGCGTTCACCTCGTGAATGCCCATAGAATTTAAAATGAAGTATGCGTATCGTAAAAATATGTGGATGAATATTAAAGTGAAGTATGTTCATCCGTTCAGGGCCTGAACTAGTGTATTTTATTATCCAACCATTGATAACACCCGAAAACAAGAACAATTTATTGACAAACATGTATTTTCAGTACACACCCTGTGTTAGAAGTACCCTCCCGGTGCGGTGTTTTATAATTATGATTTCAACTAATTGCTGAAATATCGAGACAAAATGGTTTCGTGAACATTTGAAATACATTTCTAAATAGTACCAAAACCAACCTTAAACCTACCCTTTGCATACACCAGAACTACACTTTGAATACACTAATAAACACTGTATATAGTGGTATTTTGCCTTTTTGTCACCAAAATCGCACTAGACGCAAATCGTGCGTTCCTGGGGGCATCGTGGTATATTGTTGTACTTACAACCGTTTGGCGAGCTGGCCCCCGGATACCCCCCATGCCACCCCTGTATCCCAGGTCTATATCTCCTCTTCGATTATAAGCGACCTCCCGTAAAAAATTGAGTAAAGCTGTGGTCAGTGCTCCCCATGCGTAAAACCGCCATTTAAAATCGAGTTTGTACCGCCCAATTCTGATCGCTACTTAGACCCATAGGGATATACCACCCCCCTTATCCGAATCGTCAAACCCTGCCATCACGGGCATACATAACCCATAAACAGGGTATTGTACAGAGGATCTCAAAGGTCCGGCGATTTAGTCTTAGAGGCGACTTACCGGCTTACTTAATCCAACTAAATTTAACTCCTCCTCTTACACTAATGCCAATTGTGTTTAATGAAAACCCGAATAAGTCTGAATGCTCCCAACCAAAACTACCTTCTATAAAGGGGCTCACATAGTAACTGGTTAAAAATTCAATGCCTAGACCACCCTCTAAAAATAAATTAGTATATGAATCACCGCCAGAGGTTGAAAAATCCAGCATGACATTCTGAACAAAGTAGGGTGATACATATTTAGTGGGTATCATTTCAATGAAACCAATTCTACCAGCAACACCAAGACTTGTCTGATCTTCACCAAGTGCTATGCCAAAGACAGAAGCACTTAGGCCCATATAACGAAAGTATGGTGCGGTTGTACCGATCCCGATAACTGCAAAGTTACCGGTTGCTGATGCTCCATGACTGGAAATATGTAAATATTGCCATCCTGCATTTACGTCAAAAGATGGCCTTAAGCCATATGAAAAACCTATACATGTTACTAGTGCAGCAGTTATTATATATCTCTTCATTTTTTCCTCCTCAGCTTATGATACATAAATATTGATATATTGTCAATCAGGAAAAATACTACACCCCCCATTATTTTTTACTGCGCGCATTGCCGGAGAGAGTAGCTTCATTATGATTGACCAGGGGGCCGTTTGGACAACCCCCACACCCCCTGGGGAGGGGGTTGACAATAATATTTAAATCGTTATTTTAACTTGAATTGTACTGGTGCCGCCATCCAGCATTGAACCGGTTCACCTTTTAACTTGGCTGGAATAAATTTCCATTTCATAACGGCCCTGAGGGCTTCGTTATCTAATCCTGTATGGCCTGATGATTTATACACCTTTGCATAAGCCACATTACCTTCACGATTAACCAGAAACTTAACCCTTACGGTTCCTTCATATGGCCAATAACTATAATTATATATTGGCGGCTCTTGGGAAATAGGCACAGGGGATTCATCAAATTGATCTGAATAGGACATATCCTCGGGCCTTGGTAGTTCCAGTGGTGCAGGCATTTTACTTTTATCGATTGGATATCCTTCATTTTTATGGATCAACAGTGAGCAATCAAGGTGGCTAAGAAAAATAATAGACAAGCCAGCAAGACTTAGCCCTTTAGCCCATGTCATATTATATTATAAGCCTGGACACTAATAAAACAAGAGCAAAAACGACAATAGCCTAAAACGTTCTGCCTGGGACTATTTTAACCCAGTGCCATTTTAGTGCCAAATTTAATCCAAATTACTCGGTAATAGACCTTAATACTCGGCAATGGTCAAAAGGGTGCAAAGCACGTCCCAGAATGCATCTACGCGATTTTAACTTGTATTTCGTGGGTTATAAAAATTGACGGAATCGCACTTTAGTCAATGAGGGGACTTTATAACGGAAAAGGCGGTCAAAACATACAGGGGTATATGGGTCAAGGTATATGGGGTCAAATCTCTACATTCTACATGCACGACCAACCCCATGTAAATTCCTTTTTCATTTTTTCACCCCCAACGCTCCTGTTGTCTTGTACATCCTTATTCGCAAGTTTCTCTGTTTTCGATATATTTTCAAATAATAGTAGCTCTTTAATCAAAATCAAGTTCTGTGTGGAAAAATCGCAAACTAATGTAGAATGTAGAGATTTGACCCCAATTGACATTAGCAAAATGTGAAATTTTTGTGCAACTTGGGAGACAGTGTTAATACAAATCCGCTGAGCCTGCCCACCATACCCCCTGGCATAATTTGATTTTACGCTATTTCACATTCGTTGTAGCAAAAATATCTTCTGTTTGTCTTTTGCTGTACGGGGTACCGGATTTTATATGATACTTTATTTTATGTTTTTCACAGAACGTAATAATTGTCTTTGAAATAGTTTTGTAGAATGAGTCATTATCTTTAAATTTTGTTGATTGTACATTATAATTTATTTTACCAAATATGATTTTATCAACAAAACCTATTTCATTAAGTAAATTTTCGATTTTTAACGCACTGCTATCTAGATTTGGCGTAGGATAAGGTTCAATGCTCACCCACGTTTTATGTCCCTTTTTGTGTAGCCTTTTTATGGAGTCAATACGCACCCCATAAGGAGCAGAATAGGGTTCATAGTTCTGCTTAAATTGCTCATTTAAAGAAACTAATGTTATTCCATATTCATTACTTTTTAAAAATTTTTCATCTAGCATTTCATCGGGATATTGCCCTTTCGTTAGAGTTGTAACTCTAATATTATTCATATTTAGCATCTCAATAATTTTGAGAGTAAGATTTTTGATTTCCGGTATTAATGTATTTCTGTCTTTATCATACATAAAGGGGTCAGTCATAAAACATAGGTGAACACGGTCTAACTCTCCATAGAATTTTTTTATTTCTTTCTCAAGTAATATTAATGCATTTCCCACTATTTTTATTTTTCTCCATTCATTCATGTTTGTAACTCTACCAAATTTTTTGCTCATCATATATGCATAACACGGGAATCTACAGCCATGCACGCAACCTTCAATATGATTTATCGTCCAATGTCCATACTCGACTTCAGATTTATACAATAGTGATTTGCGTTCAATGGATTGTATTTTAGGATGCATTGTAAAAATATTTGTTTTTTGTGATTCAATACCAAATAATGTGGGATCCTGTTTTTCTTTAGTTCTAGCATAAATGTCTTTAACAATATCAGTAATTTCTACTTTCCTAGATGCAAATAGTAGAAAATATAGGATATCATCTCTATTAGGATATTTCATGTCATAACCAACAACTATTAGATCACCTGGTATAAACAATGATTTTACATATTGTTCCAATATTTCATAATCATTTGTACCGTTTCCATTTGTTATATCAATACTATCACCAAGAAAATCTCTCAACGTCCTTAAAGACCCTATTTCTCTGATATTAAGCGATGCACCCGAATGCTCTTTTTTTGCTATTCCAACGGTTCTTCGAACACCTTCTAGAATATAGTTTAACAATATATCTTTGGGATTTTCAAGTTTAATAATCGGTTCCAGTGTTGTTTTTTTAATTTTAATTCCATAGGGATCAATCAATACGAATAGAGGACATTTTGTATTGTTCTCTATTTCTTTTAGTATCTTTTGTATAGCAATATTACAGTCTTCGGGATAGCATTTCACATTAATTACATTCACTATTTGTGGGTGTTCCTTAATAAACTTTTTAATATTCATGGTTAAATCATAAAAATTATTTTCATCTTTTTCAACTGCAAAGATTTTAACCTTTAATCCCTTTCTTAATTTTGGCAATTTGTCTGAAATAACATCTAAAAATATTAATGGTGATCCATAAACAGATCTACCATTGTCTATATAAATTCCCCTACCCGCAAACAGGTCTATAACATATAGTTCTTTTACCCAATATTGGTTTGGAGCGTTCCATATTGTAAGCCACATATCAAAAACCTGTCTTAGGATTCCTAGTTTGGTTTGTGTTGAAGGTTTTTCGCTAATATCCCAAGAATGCTTGTTCTTAGGTTTATTCATTTTCATCTTCTTTATGCTTAAATATTATAGTCACAAAACATATGATGTAAAGAAGCAGTCCTTTGATAAGGAGAGCGATCACACGGACCGCTCCCCGATTCATTTGTGCCAGATTTGTGCCATCTGTGTGCCAAAATATAGGGTATATGGGGTCAAATCTCTACATTCTACATGCACGACCAACCCCATGTAAATTCCTTTTTCATTTTTACACCCCCGCGCTTCCATTTCTCATGTACATCCTTGTTCCCAGGTTTCTCTGTTTCGTGATACATTTTCATATCATAGATAATCCTTAATCAAAGTTATGCTCTATGAGTAAAAAATCGCTTCACAAATCAATGTAGAATGTAGAGATTTGATCCCAATTTGTTCCATTTAATAGTACCTTGCTGATTCCCTTCTGTCAAGGTCTATTGTACTATCATAAATTCATCATTGTCTTCATTCTGGTATGGCAGGACATCACGGATTATTGCATACGCTTTGCCTGCGCCCCCATACCCATTTATCAATGGTATATGATTGACTTATATTGGCATTTTTATATACTTGATAAACAACGGGTAGATTGTTACAAAAACCTATTTTTGGTCATTACAGTATAATTAATAGTATGAGAGTATAATTACATATAAATAATATTGCCGCATTTATGCGGCAAAGGGAGGCTTTATGTTAGGCAAAACAGGAATTTGCGTGGCCATAATTCTAATATTCGCATTTAGTCAGTCAGTGTACAAGAACAACGGCCAAGTACGTCTGGCACCCAGAATGCTTAATTACCAGGGCTATTTGACCGACACCCAAGGCAATCCAATAACCAATCCTTCAGTTTCGATGACCTTCGCGATATTCGATGCTGTATCTGCGGGCAATCAGAAGTGGACGGAGACACAAAGCACGGTCAGTGTGGACAAGGGCATATTTAATGTGCTCTTGGGCAGCGTCTCTCCGATCCCGGATAGCGTTTTCACCAACAGCACTAACCGCTGGCTGGAATTGTCCGTGGCGGGTCAAACACTATCACCCCGGACTCAAATCGTGTCCAGCGTATATTCATACACCTCAACCTATTCTGACACCGCGCAGTATTCCCGTAATGCCGCACCTGATAACGACTGGATATTTCTGATTTCCGATGGTGCTGATACGACCCTTCAAATGGGTGGCAGGTGGGGTCTTACCCGTTCTGGAAACGTCCTGTATGGTAGTGCAGATAGCACACATGTGAATTTTGGGGTCGCGTGCACGACCGGAAGAGCGGGACAGCCTTCTAGATACTGCACCGTCGCTGGAGGAAGCTACAACACGGCTAGCAGTTCTAATGCGACCGTAAGCGGTGGATTTAGGAACAATGCCAGTGGCCTTTGTGCGACTGTAGGCGGCGGATGGGCTGATACTGCGAAGGCGCTATATGGAGGTGCACTTTCTGGCTATAGCAATCTTGCCGGTGATAACGCAGTAGATACTGCGGCGGCTGTTTGTGCAGGATATAACAATTCTGCACTGGCGAGGTTTGCGTTTGTCGGCGGCGGCTGGGACAACACAGCCAGCGAATATGCTACAACCGTAAGTGGCGGCTATTTAAACACTGCAAATAATTATTATACTGCCGTGGGAGGCGGTGTAAATAATATCGCAAGCGGTCAATGCGCGACCGTAGGTGGTGGAATCAATAATGCCGCCAGCGGTTATTATGCCGCAATGGGTGGTGGTAATGGCAATGTTGCCAGCGGCTATGCATCAGTCGTGGCAGGTGGATCCCTTGATAGTGCCGTTGCGAATTATGGTGGTGTATTTTCGGGTTACAATAACCTGGCGGGCGACGCTGCGGAAGACAGCTTTGCTACCGTGTGTGGTGGGTTATATAATGCGGCTACAGCAAGAGTAAGCTATATTGGCGGAGGTAGAAACAATACCGCCCGTGGATATGCTTCCACGATTGGAGGTGGAGATGATAACGATGTTGGTTGGAGTTATGCGACTGTGGGCGGTGGATCATTCAACTCCGCCGATTCCGCTTATTCGACCGTGGGAGGAGGAAGTAATAATCACACTTATGATAATTATGCGACTGTAGGCGGGGGGCAACAAAACATCGCGAGTAGCAATCATGCGATTATTAGTGGCGGACTGCTGAATAGAGCAACTAATACTTACGCGACTGTGGGCGGTGGCAGAGCGGATACAGCCAGCGGCATTAACGCTACAGTTCCTGGTGGCATTGCCAACAAAGCTGCTGGTAATTATTCGTTTGCTGCTGGTAGACGTGCGAAAGCAAACAACCAGGGTTGTTTTGTCTGGGGTGATGCGACAGATGCTGATGTTGCTGCCAATGTAGATAACCGTTGGGTAGCACGCTGCAGCGGAGGAGTATATTTTTATACTAACAGCTCGCTTTCCAGCGGTGTTTATGTAGCTGCCGGAGGTAATTCTTGGTCCGCGGTCAGTGACCGCAATATGAAAGAAAATTTTGAACCCGTGGACGGCGCGGTTGTTCTTAACAAGCTGTCGCAAATGCCGATCACAACCTGGAATTATAAATCCCAGGATCCCTCGATCCGGCATATTGGACCCATGGCGCAGGATTTTGCTGGTTTTGGCGTGGGTGAGGACGATAAGCACATCACGACGATCGATGCGGACGGCATTGCCCTAGCCGCGATACAGGAATTAGCCAAGCAGGTGCAGGAATTAAAAGCGGAAAACAAAAAACTGCA
The DNA here is from genome assembly GCA_036382775.1 of bacterium. Lineage (NCBI taxonomy): Bacteria > bacterium. Next base: position 82,726 of record DASVHD010000005.1, read on the forward strand.
AGAACGGATCGAGACGCTGGAAAACAGGTAATTCGAACAATCCAAACTGTTTGGTTTTGTACATATTTTACTCTTATTTCCTATTCTTTGGTTACCGGCTTACGCGTTAGATCGAGAAATACTGCCGGTCTATGTAAACTTAAGATATCCTTAGCAGCCAATATCAGCGTCCTTGTATACAATGTTTTTGAAATATCGGATGGATTCTTAAATTTAGGTGATGCAATGATGTCAAAAAAGCACGGCATCCAAACTTTGCCGGCGAATATGCAACTTCCCCCGATGTTATCGATCCTGACCGGATATTTCAAAGGAGCATAACCTGCGGGCATTCCGTTAACCTTGACCATCGCACCCGGAGGGTTGGTATAAATAGTTATCTCTTTTAAAAAGATCCTGGGGGCACAGCCGGCAAGGGTTACAAAGAAAATAAATCCCGTTAGAGAACTCCATCCTCTGAAGGGAATGCGCGACGGCGGTATTAAACCGCCGTCAGCTTTATTCGGAAATAACCACTGCTTAAAATCGGTGGTTTTCTCTAACGGGATGAACATATTTATTAGTTTCATTTTTTCTCTTGATTAATAGTATACACCTTTTTACATATTGTCAATCAGCAGGAATTTATCATAAGTCCGCATATTTCACTGTGCATACCAGTTGTCAAGGGAACTCAGTTATTTAACAACGAACAGCCCAACCACGCCTTTTACCATTATTTTTACCCTTGCTTTTTTAATGATATGACTTATAATAAAGTGAGGAGATAGTTATGAAGACGTACAATGTCTTAAGATTCGTTATATGCTTGCTCCTACCCCTCATCCTTCTTGCCCAGGGAGAGTGCTGGGTCTATCGCTATAATGGATCAGGAAATGGTTCGGATGTTACCAATTCCATTGTCTACGGTGCTGATAGCAATATTTATGCAGCGGGATATTGCCTTGGTAACGATGCAAGTAACGACATCGCAGTGATCAGCCTTACAAACGCCGGTGATACTAACTGGATATACCAGTACAACGCGGCAGATTGTGATGATCAAGTCAATTCCGTTATCTATGGTGCCGATGGTAACATATATGTCGCGGGACGTAGTGGTTGGGGTTCTTTTATTAACTTTATAGTAATTAGCCTTTCACCTATTGGTGATACAAACTGGGTATATTGGTATGATGGATATGGCACAAGTCAAATCAATTCCATAGTCTATGGTGCCGATGGCAACATCTATGCCGCGGGATCTAGCTATGGTAGTAGTTCTAATCCTGATTTTTCGGTGATCAGCATTGCGACTCTCGGTATTGTTAACTGGATATATCGCTATAATGGACCAGGAAATAGTGAGGATTATGCCTATTCTATTGTCTACGGTGCTGATGGTAATATCTATGCCGCGGGATCTAGCTATGGCAACGGTACCAGTCAGGACTTTACGGTGTTAAGCCTTACGACTGCTCACGATACCAATTGGGTATACCGGTATAATGGGCCAGGAAATGGTTGGGATGAGGCTAGATCTATTATTTATGGCGCTGATGGCAATATTTATGCTGCAGGGCGTAGTTGGAGAAGTAGTACTAATTATGATTTTATTGTGGTCAGCCTCAGTACTGCGGGCGACACCAACTGGGTTTACCGGTATAATGGCCCGGGGAATTACAATGATTACGCCAATTCCCTTATCTATGGTGCCGATGGCAATATCTATGCTGCAGGATCTAGTTATGCAAGTTTCACCGATAATGATTTTACGGTGATTAGCCTTAGCCCTACCGGCAGTACCAATTGGGTATATCGATATAACGGGCCAGAGAATAACAATGACTATGCCAATTCCGTTGTCTATGGTGCGGATGGCAATATTTATACTGCTGGAGTTGATTTTAGCCATACCGGCAATGACTTTATTGTGATTAGCCTTTCACCTGCTGGTGATGCCAATTGGATTTACAGATATAATGGACCAGGGAATGGTGATGACAGAGCTTCTGATATTGTCTACGGTTCTGATGGTAATATTTACGCTGCTGGATATAGCACCGGGAATGGTACTGATGAAGACTTCACGGTGATCAGCCTTCCACCGCACCTTGGGGTGGAAGAGGAAAAAAATATTGCAGTGAAAACTAGAACTAATGCTACTATCATCAACGGTCCTCTACAGTTGCCAAAGGACAAAAAATGCCGCGTCTTCGACATCACGGGCCGGATCGTAATGCCGGATAAAATCAAACCCGGAATATATTTTATTGAGGTTGACGGCCAGATAATGCAGAAGGTCATAAAGATACGATGATGTCTATCACTGTAATCTTATATTCAATCACCGTAATCAATTGCGAAGCAATGAAGCCTGGCGTCTATTTCATACAGATCGACGATGAGATTGTACAAAAAGTTGTGAAAGTAAGGTAAGTTTCTTCGAACAAACCAGCCCGTCTGGTTTGTTCAAAAATAACACTTGCAGTCAATCAGGGGGATATTAGATGAAGACAGGGCGGTCGGAATCAAATCATTACATTTAAACAAAATAACGCCCCAAATCGTAACCCGGAGAGGGTACAACCTTATCAAAACATATGGGGAGCAACCGCAAAGATCGCTCCCCGTTTTCTATTTGTGCTAGATTCCCCTCAATATGACTTTCGGGACTATGGTGCGCCACCTGTGCGAAAAACACCGGTTGAAAAGACAGTCGGTAGTGACTTAATAGCAACACGCATCCTTGACTTTTATAGTCAATAGAACATAATTGAATTGGTAAGACAGCCATGAACGAGAATAATCCCATATCCGGCATCGATATTGAGCAGATCATTTCAAATGCGGTAAAAGCTGCTGAAACCTTCAGGCGCTTAGACCAGGCAGAAACCGACCGCATAACAAGAGCCGTTTTTGAGGCGGGGTTCAATAACCGTCATCACTTAGCCAAACTGGCATACAAAGAGACCAAGCTGGGCAGATGGGAAGACAAAGTCATCAAAAACGTCATTGCCACCCGCTTCGTCTATGAAGACATTAAAGACATCAAAACTGTCGGCGTCATTGCTGAGGACAAAGAACATGGGATCGTCGAGGTAGCACAACCCATGGGTCCGATTTTCGCGGTCACGCCTATAACCAACCCCACTTCAACGGTTCTTTTCAAGATCTTGATTTCCATGAAGTCGAGAAACCCGATCATCATCCGACCGCACGGTTCAGCCAGAAAGTGTTCAGTTGAAGCATGCCGCATTACTTATGACGCTGCGCTCAAAGCCGGCGCTCCGGAGAACTGCATACAATGGATAAAAACGTCGACCAAAGAGGAAGTGCTGGCGCTGATGGCGCACAGGAAGATTGCCCTCATTTTGGCCACCGGTTCGGTTGAACTCGTGAGAGCATCTTACCGGTCCGGCAATCCGGCGATCGGTATAGGTCCGGGGAACGTACCAGTCTACATTGGGAAATCAGCAGTTATTCCCTTTGCCGTTGAACAAATCATCATTTCCAAAACATTCGATAATGGAACCGTCTGCGCCAGCGAGCAGGCAGTCGTCGTCAATAAATCAAATGCCAACGAGGTGATTACAGAATTTAAAAAACAAAAAGCCTATTTCCTTTCTGATGAGGAAATAAAGCGCCTTGAGCCAGTTGTATTCAATAAAGAACAGATAGTCATGAGGGTTGAAGTCATTGGTCAACCCGCCCATTTGATCGCGGAAATGGCTGGCATCAAAGTGCCGCCAGACACCACGGTTTTGATTGCTCCCCTCAAAGACGTTGGTATCGAAGCTCCGATATCGCTTGAAATACTTGCTCCGATTCTGGCATTTTATGTTGCTGAAGACTTTGAACAAGCTATTGCACTTTGCTGTAAGATAAACCAGCATGGCGGACTGGGGCATACCGCAAGCATTTTCTCGAATGATGAAGACAAGATAGCATATTTTGCTTCGGTCGTGAACGCGGGCCGGATCCTGGTGAACACGCCTGCGTCGCAGGGCGCTCTGGGAGGCACATACAATAAACTCAGACCCTCACTAATGCTTGCCTGCGGTTCCGGCGGGAAAAATATCACCACCGACAACATCTCGGTCCGGCACCTCTTGAACATCTACCGCATAGCCAAGCGCAATGTGTGCCTTCATATGCAAGACCGTTATATTCACAATTACCTCGACGACCACCTTGATGCCCGAGAGATCGAAAAGCTTGGTTAGCTCCATATCAGCACGGTTGTCAAATTTCACAGACTGCCGCCGTTGACATTGAGCGCCGGGCCGTTGGTGCTGCTAGAAATTAGAAGCTCATACTCGGATTTTTTATAAAGATATCGCCAAATCATTACCTATGGTACTAACGGCAATATCTGTGCAATAGAGAGAAGTGACGGTGAACAGCTTTTTTCCGGATTTGGGTGTGGAAGTAGAAGTAGTCTAGTTCTTAATCATTCGCATTTCGGTATCCACCCATTCTTTCATGAACGAATATACGTCTCCGGATACATAATGGTTGGCATCAAAAATTCTTAAAACACAGTCAATGCCGGCCTGTTTCATTACCCGCTCGGCTTTCATGGATTCTTCGGGATCGATTAGCTGATCCCCGGAGCAGTGCGCTAGATACGGCTTTACTTTATGTTTTTTAAGACCTCCAAGCGCCTTTGCATCGACACAAAAATCAGGGAATGCACCGGCATAAGCAAAATACGAACGTACCAATTCCGGATGCCGGATAGCGCACTCGTTTGCTATAGTTGCTCCAGCGCAGTGGCCGATCATAAATACTTCAGACCCGGAAACGCGATAACGCTTTCGCGTATCCGCCGCGCAGGCAAAGATCCACTCGATATTAAAATCGTTAATGACCTTAAACCATGAAGTATCCTTATCAAGATCATAGGGCGGTGACGCGGTCCACCCTTCCTTGCGTTCATCCATAAATTGGTCGGTATGCGGATAGGGATAACGAGGCACGATATATATCACACCATCCCTGCCTACATTGTCGGCCAGCATGCCATAGTCAATTTCGGTCGAGCCCCCTCCATGGAGGATCAGGCATAACGGATATTTCTCTTTTGAAACATCGTAATCCGGCGGCAACAACGTTATATAAGTCCCCAAACTGGGCATCTCAACATAGTTCCTGATATAATTTTTCGGTTTGTTCAGCAACTTGTTACGTTCGCACCGTTGCAGTCCATTGACAAAGCGCTCATCATCCCGGATCAATTTTAAATTTTCGTCCTGCGGAGGATACTTGGAATCCTCCCAGCCGGCATCAATAGCGTATTCCCATGCATTCAGGCATTTTTCCCTGTTCCCGATCATCGCGTACGCGCAAGCGAGGCAATACCAAGATTTTTTATCCTGGGGATCAGCGTACAGCCATGTTTCATAATATTTTATCGCGTTCTCATAATCGCCCCTTTCCAGCGCCGCATTGGCTTTGACACGCCAGGACTCCCCCAGCATTTGACCTAGCTTAAAGCGAATGGTCAAGGGCGAAACCGGATCCAACGTGGCGGTCAACACGATTTCCGCATCTTTTCGCAAGACAGTCATCGTTAGTTTCTGGCCAGCCACGGAGCTATTCATGTAATCACGGAATGTCTCGTTATTGTCGATTTTCTGATCGTCAATGATAGTCACGATATCACCGAATTTAAAACCGGCTTTTGCCGCCGGACCTTCGGGGTCGATATATTCTATGATCACGCCGTTTTCGCAGGTCTTCGTTGCGATACCCAAATATCCCGTTCTTTCGATCGCTTCACGTCGTTCAGGATTTATTCTCAGGCGGTCCCCTGATTCCATGACTGGCGGTGGTGCAATACCGCCAGCGATAATTAACTTAGACACTGACAAACAAACTATCGCTTTACTTAATGCTGTAAATAGTTTAGTCATTCTGCCTCCCGGTATGAATATAATTGAAAAAAATGCGCTGTCAATATTATGACTTATAAAGTTTGTCAATTGTTCAAGTATGGATGTGTTTAATTAAAATAAAACAGGAATGCAACTTGACTTAGTATATTAGTATATTGCTCGTTGAAAGGATTTTTCAGGCAGCCCTGAGTTCGGCGATCAATTCCTGGACGAGTTCCTTGACCGTGACGATCTTATTAACGCGATACGCGTTCTGTCCGCAGAAGATCAAGCCGTGCTCTACATCGCCAAAATAGGAATTTAGCAAAGCCAGGGCGATGCAGTACTGCGCGGATTCGACTTTGCACAAAGAAAGGCACCGGTAAGGACATTTGATCTTCAATTTTCCCTTGACTTCCAGGTCTTTTAAAAAGTTATTTCTGATCGCCCGGCCGGGCATGCCTACGGGACTTTTAATAATAACAATATCTTCTTTTTTGGCATCCAAATAAGCTTGTTTGAATTCCCGCGACACATCGCATTCTTCAGTACACACGAACCGGGTCGCCATCTGAACGCCCGAAGCGCCGAGAGAAAGCATCCGGGCGATATCTTTCCCGTCGTAAATACCGCCTCCGGTGATGACCGGTATTTTCTTTCCATACTTATCTTCGTAAATTTTGATGGTTTCCAGGACTTCCGGCAAGAGCTTTTCGAGAGAATATTCCTCAGGGTGTTCCAGTTGTTCTTCGGAGAAACCAAGATGCCCCCCGGCCAGAGGGCCTTCCAGGATCAATCCGTCCGCGGTTCTTTTATACCGCTTATCCCAGACTCGCAGGATCAATTCCGCGACCCGGGCCGAACTGACGATCGGCACAAGGTTGACACCGTGTTCATTTACTAATTCCGGAAGCTTCGTCGGGAGTCCGGCGCCATAAACGATCATCTTGATACCTTCGTCGACCGCGTCCTTGATCAGATCATCGACGTTGCTGAGCACGCCCATGAAATTCACCGCGAGGTGACCGTTGGTTTTGCTCTTTGCCTTGCGGATCTCGCGGATCAACGCTTCCCTGGACATTCTTTCATACTCATGCTTTGAAGCTTCGATGTCCCCGAGGCCAACGCTGGACAGCGTGCCAATGCATCCTTCGTTTGCCACGGCTGAAGAAAGCGAAGCAAGAGAAACCCTGACCCCCATGCCGCCCTGGACAATGGGGATATCAGCGATGATATTTCCGATAGTTAATTTTGGAATTTCCATTCGTGTGCCTGTATATAAATGTTATTATACAAAAATCGTCATAATTGTCAATATTTATTTATAACCAAAACTGCAAAATAACCCGGGTGCACGGGTTTCAACCAAGCGCTGGCATGAAGTAAAGAGGCGAGCAAATGAGCCCGCCTCTGACAATATTGTATTTTTGTATATTACTGATTATATTTATAACCCAACTGGTACGGTTATACCCAGTTGCGCGTATAACCTGTTTGACGTGGCTGGATCAGCGTCCTTAGTCCAATTGAACGGGTTGAGTCCAAATTCCAAATAAGCGTTGACGCCACCCAAAGCCATTTCGCCGCCCAATGCAGCTTTCAAGTCTATTTTCATGTAATCAAGCGGTGCATCCTCAAGGCCCATACCGAACCAGAGACCCATCGCAAGATACGGCTGGAATGCCATGGGCATGGGCAGCTTAATGAGCAGGTCTGAACCGGTGAACGTGCCAAACTTTATCGCCTTTCCGCCATCAGGCAGCGCCACGTTCAGTAGTTCGCCGCGCACGTCAAGGATCGGCAGGACCGGTACGCGCGCATCCGCCTTAATGGCAAAATACCTTCCGTCCTCAAGTACGTCTTCGTAAGCAACTCCCAATCCGAGCTTCAGGGCGTACAGCCCGCTCATCATCGACAGAGCTATTGCTATTGCGAATAGCTTTCTCATCAATTACCTCCTTGTTCTAGCGTATTATACATACAATTCACACTATGTCAAGGGGAAAATGTGTTCATAAATGAGGGGTTGAAGGGAGGACCTACGCTCCGCCCAACCGGGTCAAGGGTACGTTCGCCTTGCACAAGGGACACTGGTCAGGAGCGTAGGTTACAACATCTTTCCGGTAAGGCGAGAAAAATTCAAAGGCCGGCGGTTTTGAATGCCGGTCGATGAGCACGGCAATACCCGTGATATTGCCCGCCTGTCCATTGACCGCCTGGATCGTTTCCTGGATCGACTTGCCCGTGGTCAGCACGTCATCCACGATCAGGATATTCTTCCCCTTGATATCGAAACCGCGGGCAACGACCCTCTTGCCATCGCGTTCTTCGGCAAATCCGGCGCGGCAGCCCAACTGGCGCGCCGTCTCGAACGCAATGATGACGCCGCCGGTGGTCGGTCCGATCACCCATTCTATTTTCGGGTCCTTGAACTGTTTAACGATCAGCGAGCATAGTTTGGTCGTGGCCACGGGGTTTTCCAGGATCCGGAACTTTTCAAAATAGTACTGGCTGTGCAGTCCCGAGTTCAGGATGAAGTGCCCTTCCTGCAGGACCTTCAGGTCCTTAAGCAGTTTTTCCAAATCCATGTTCGATCTCCTCGAGGATCTTCTTGGCGGCGGCCAGCGGGTCCTTCGCTTTCACGATCGGCCGGCCGACCACGATATAGTCGGCGCCCGCCTTGATCGCTTCGGCCGCGGTCATGGTCCGCGCCTGGTCGTCTCCCTGATCCTCGCTCTGGCCCGGCGCCCGTATGCCCGGCGTGACGATTAAAAAATCCTTGCCGCATGTCCTGCGGATCTTAGCGGTTTCCTGAGGTGACGCGACCACGCCGTCGAGCCCGGCGCTTTGCGCCAGCTGCGCCAGAAAAAGTACGTGTTCATCGAGGGTCCGGCTGATATCGCCGAACATATCCTTGAATAAGGCCTCGTCAAAACTCGTCAGCACAGTGATCCCGAGCAATTTTGGTCTTTCGACCTTTTTCACATCAACGGTCAGCAGGGCGGCCTGCACAACGGCCTCCAGCATTTGAAAACCGCCCTGGATATGGAGCGTGAGCATGTCGACCCCCATCGCCATGGCGCCCTCGCACGACCGGGCGACCGTATTGGGGATATCATGGTACTTGAGATCGAGCATCACCTTGCGACCTTTAGATTTTATGAACTTGACGATCTCGGGCCCGAAATATGTAAAGGGAACCGCGCCGATCTTATACCAGTTCACCCTGTCACCCAGACCGTCCACGATGGTCTGTATTTTTTTTAAGTCGTTCATGTCCAGCGCGACGATCAAACGGTCATTCATATATCATGGCTCCTTCCCCATGCCGCCACCCAATATTTTTTTCAATTCTTTGATTATTCCCAGCGGTGCATACGGATCGCGCAGGCATGCTGAACCGACCGCGACCGCGGAAGCGCCGGCGAGCAGGAATTCATAGGCATCGCCGCCCGACATTATCCCACCCATGCCGATCACCGGGACTTTCAGCTGGCTCACACGGTGCACGCAGTACAGCGCGTACGGCTTTACCGCCGGCCCGGACAGACCGCCGGTTATCACCGCTTTTTTCGTCACCGCCGAATACGCCGTCCCGTAAAGAGTGTTGATCAGCGAAATCCCGTCGGCACCGGCATTGACGCACGCCCTGGCGATCAACAGGGGATCGCAGAAATTCGGCGTCAGCTTCACGATGACCGGCAGGTCAGTGACCCGGCGCACGTTTCGCGTTATGCGCCCAACGATACGCTGGTCCTGGCCGAACGCGGCACCGCCTTCCTTGACATTCGGACACGACACATTGAGCTCGAAACCGTCAACCCGATCGCCTATCTCCTGGACGATCCGGGAGAAATCTTCGACCGTGAACCCCGCCACGTTCACAAAAACGCGCGTTTTGCTCCTTAGTTTCTTTAATGCCGGCAATATCTCCCGGACAAAATCCTTCACGCCGGGATTCTCCAGCCCCACCCAGTTGATAAGCCCCGATGAGGTCTCGTATATCCGTGGTGGCGGATTGCCCGGCCGCGGCATGAGCGTCACGCCTTTGGTAAAAAAAGCGCCCACCGCGCCGCTGACGTTTTGGTACTTCAGCCCGAATCCGAAAACGCCGGACGCGAGGAAGACGGGATTCTTGAATTTAAGCCCGAACAGTTTAAGTGTTTTTACCATTTTGGTTATCCGGATACCAGATCATCAGGAAGTGAATATCAGGATACCAGGGTATCAGCGAATTCTGGCACCCTGATATTCTGTTCTCCCGGTATCCATCCCCCTGATTACCTGATATTCTGTTACCCATTGTTAAACTCAATCTTCGAAAGTTCGAAGACCGGTCCATCCTCGCAGATCCTTTTATACTCACCCCGGTATTTTATCGCGCAGCCAAGGCACAGTCCGCAGCCGCATCCCAAAAAATCTTCGCAGAACGCGTACACGGGTAAGGACAGACCTAAGGTCTGCAGTTCTCTGAGCATGGCCCGCGGTCCGCACGTGTACAGCAATTCATATTCGCTGATATCGATCTCTCGCAGCGCGGACAGCGCGGTCGCATGCCGGCGGCTGCCGCTCTCCGTGACGAAGATCGATTCGTTGGAGATCTTGATGATATTAGTCTTGAGAATTATCTCGGATGGCTTCTTCGTGCCGTACAGGACCGAGAACTGGATCCGGTTCTTGAACAAGTTCTGAGCCAGGAAAAACAGCGGCGCGATACCAATGCCGCCGGCAAGGAGCAGGCTTTTTTTTCTCACCGCCTTGACACCGTTGCCGTACGGACCCATCAAGAGCAGGCGGTCACCCTCTTTTTTTTCACTCAGGATCTTCGTACCCCGTCCCTGGACCCTGATGACCAGGAGCAGTTTGTCCCGGTAATAAGAAGCAATGCTGATGGGGCGGTTCAGGAATGGATCATGGCCATCCTGCACGCGCACCTGGAAAAACTGCCCGGGTTTCGGATCAATGCCGGGCAGGTAGAACTCCAGGCCAAAGACCGTGTCGCTGAGCCACCTTTTACGCTTGATCTCGAGCAGCTGCCTACTGATCATGACTTTCACCGGTGGTGTCGGGCATGACCGGAACCTCTTCCATCTTCTCCCCGCCCGTCGTATCGACCGGGATCGATTTCATCAGCGATTCAGCGCTCACGACGTATTCGGTCGCCGGGTACCGGGCTGCGAGGTCAGCGGTGATCTTTAACGCTAGAGTATCGTCCTTGATAATGTTCTTGGTGATCCAGAATTCGGCATACAGCGCCTTTGGCGCCCAGGTGCTTTTCGGGTACTCGGTGTAAACCCGGCGGTACATGTCAAGCGCTTTTTTATTGTCCTTAAGATCGACAAAGTACAATTCCGCCAGCATGAACAGCGCACGGTCGACGTTCTCGGTCTCATTCAGCAGGCTGATCGTGCGTTTCAGGACGTCGGACTTGTTCCTTGATCTCAGTCCGTATTTATCGGATGATTTAAGCACGGCTGTATCATAATAGGCGATCGCCCTCTCGATGCTGTCGACTTCCTCGTAAAGCCGCGCCAGTTCATAATAGGCGCGCGACGCATATTCGGCCTGGTTCCGGTTGATGATCTCAGCGTACAGGTCCCGCGCTTCATCGAGCTTTCCCAGTTCTTTTTTCAGCTCGCCCTCAAGCACCAGGAACTCGGGGTCAATCTCGCCTTCCAGGAACATCATGCTCTGATCATACTTGTCCAGTTCAAGGTAAATGGTCGCGATCTTGAGCTTCAGTTTTTTCTTCTCTTCGGCATCGCGGCTCATCACCACCAGCTTGTCAAACGTAACGAGGGCGTCGTCATACAATCCCAGTTTGAACTGCGCTTCGCCGATCAGCGTCAGTACATCCTTTTTTTCCTTAAGTGACAGCGATTGCTTCAACAGCTCCTGTGCGGCACTGACCAGGGTGCTGAAATCACCCTGTTTGTTATAGACATAGCATAGGGCGATCCGGGCTTTTTTCCGAAACTTTTTCGATCCGGCCGCATCCATCAAAGCGACGATCGCCTCGCTGTATTTATTTTCCCGGTAATGGGCAAGCCCCTTATAATACCGTGCCATCGGGTAATTCCCGGATCCCGGGTAGTTCTGGCAGAAGACGTCGAGTTTTTCCAGGGAACGGGCGAAATCGCCCTTGTAATAGTAAGCGATGCCCATCAAAAGCAATGCGTCATCAACCCACCGCGAAGTCGGATATTTGACGATCACCAGCGTCGCTTTCTCGATGGTCTTATCAAAAAGTTCGGATTCGTACTTGAGCGTGTCGCTCGTGACCAGCTTCATCCCCTGATTGAAATAATTTTGCGTGTTGTAATAAGTATTGAAGTAAGCGCAGCCAGCAAATAGCAAAAAGATGGCAATCAGGCAAAGGTTGGGTGGCTTGATATTTTTTCTTTTCTCAAGCATCTTCACCTCAACCCAATGACCATTGTGTTATTTTGCTATCCCCACCGGGACACACCGGAACCGCGCCGGCGCGGTCCCATGACCGACATACGCGCTCTGCCCGGGTTCTCCCTTGCCGCAGTTGGGAACGCCGTACAAACGCCACTCGTTCTTGTTGCCAACGGCATCACAGCTGTTCCAGAAACGGGGCGTAATGTCGGCGTACGTCGGATTCTTGACGACTGCGCCAAGTTTACCGTTCTTGATAAGCCGGGCGTATTCGCACCCGAACTGGAAATTGAGCCGCTTGTCATCGATCGACCACGATTTATTCGTGGTCATGTAGATACCGTCCTTCGTATCGGTGATCATGTCCTCCAGCTTCCAATCGCCCGGTTCGATATTGATA